>NZ_DATIND010000118.1 GCF_035474595.1 Longimicrobium sp. | reverse complement strand
AAGTGCGTGAGTGCGGAAGCGCGCCGGGCTCGCGCGGGCGGCGGCTCCCGCGCCGGCCCAACGCACTCACGCACTTCCGCACTCACGCACTTCTAACGACCAGACCCGATCCTTTCACCGGAATCAGCACTATGAGCGACTGGACCCCCACCGCCCCGGCGGGCGGCGAGCGCGTGGAGATCCGCGGCGGCAAGCTGCACGTTCCCGATCAGCCCATCCTTCCCTTCATCGAGGGCGACGGCACCGGCCCCGACATCTGGAACGCCTCGCAGCCGGTGTTCGACGCGGCGGTGGAGAAGGCGTACGGCGGCAGGCGGAAGATCCACTGGATGGAGGTGCTGGCCGGGGAGAAGAGCTTCCAGCAGACCGGCAGCTGGCTTCCCGATGCAACCCTGGACGCCTTCCGCGAGTACCTGGTGGGGATCAAGGGCCCGCTCACCACGCCGGTCGGCGGCGGCATCCGCTCGCTGAACGTGGCGCTGCGCCAGATCCTGGACCTGTACGCCTGCGTCCGCCCCGTCCGCTGGTTCGAGGGCGTGCCCAGCCCGGTGAAGAAGCCGGGCGACGTGGACATGGTCATCTTCCGCGAGAACACGGAAGACATCTACGCCGGGATCGAGTTCGAGGCGGGGACCGAGGACGCGAAGAAGTTCGCCGCCGCCTTCAAGGAAGCCTTCCCCGATCGCTTCAGGAAGGTGCGCTTTCCCGAGACTTCCGGCTTCGGGATCAAGCCGGTGTCGCAGGAGGGCACCGACCGGCTGGTGCGCGCGGCCATCGAGTACGCGCTGGCGCACGGCCGCCGCTCGGTGACGCTGGTGCACAAGGGGAACATCATGAAGTTCACCGAGGGCGCCTTCAAGAACTGGGGATACGAGCTGGCCGAGCGCGAGTTCGGCGGCCGCACCTTCACCTGGGCCGAGTACGACCGCATCAAGGACGACCGGGGCGAGGATGCCGCCAACGCGGCGCAGAAGGAGGCCGAGGGCGCCGGCAAGCTCATCATCAAGGATGCCATCGCCGACGCCTTCCTGCAGCAGATCCTGACGCGGGCGAAGGACTACGACGTGATCGCCACGCTGAACCTGAACGGCGACTACGTTTCCGACGCGCTGGCCGCGCAGGTGGGCGGGATCGGCATCGCCCCCGGCGCGAACATCAACTACGTGACCGGCCACGCCATCTTCGAGGCCACGCACGGCACCGCGCCCAAGTACGCGGGGAAGGACCAGGTGAACCCCGGCTCCGTCATCCTCTCGGGCGAGATGATGCTGCGCTACATGGGGTGGACCGAGGCCGCCGACCTGATCGTGAAGGGGCTCGAGGGCGCCATCGCCGCCAAGACCGTGACGTACGACTTCGAGCGGCTGATGGAGGGCGCGACCAAGGTGTCGTGCTCGGAGTTCGGGCGGAGGATCGTGCAGCACATGTAGGAAAAAGTGCCGAGTGCCGAGTGCCAAGTGCCAAGTGCCAAGTGCCAAGTGCCAAGTGCCAAGTGCCAAGTGCCAAGTGCCAAGTGGCCTTTGCGTCGGGCGATGAGCTGGTGCTGCATCCTCCAGGCACTAGGCACTAGGCACTAGGCACTAGGCACTTTGGCATTAAACAATCAAATCGAACCGGATTCCGTCGAGATGAACGTTTCCGTCCTCCGCGGCGAGCTGGCCTCGCTGGAGACGCCGCTGCTGGCCGTTCCCGTCTTCGAGGGGAACGGCGCCGACCCCGCCGTGCAGGCGCTGGACCTGGCGCTCGGCGGGCTGATCGCCGCCGTGCGCGAGCGCGGCGACCTGCGCGGCAAGGAGGGCGAGTCCGTCACCCTCTACCCCGCCGGCGGCTCCGTCGCCGCCCAGCGTGTGCTGGTAATCGGCCTGGGCAAGCCCGACTCGCTCACCCCCGAGAAGCTGCGCAGGGCCGGCGGCACCGCGGCCCGGCAGGCGGCCAGGGCCCGCGCGGCGAGCGTCACCTTCGCCCTCCCCGCTTCGTCCGTCGACTCGGGGGATGCGGCGCGCGCGGTAACGGAGGGCGTGGTGCTCGGCTCCTACTCCTTCACCGAGCTGAAGTCCCGCGCGGACGACGCGCCGGCGCCGGTCGAGCTGGCGGACCTCGCGATCGCCGTCCCCGCCGAGGCGGACGAGGCGGCGGTGGCGGAAGGGGCGCGCGTCGGCTCCGTCGTCGCGTCGGCCGAGAACTTCGCGCGCAACCTGGGGAACCTTCCCGGCAACGTGGTCACGCCCACGCGCCTGGCCGAGGTGGCGGGCGACATCTCCACCCGCTTCGGGATGAAGCTGACCGTCCTGGGGCCCAGGGAGATGGAGGCCGAAGGGATGGGCGCCCTGCTGGCCGTCGCCCGGGGGACGGACGAGGAGCCGCGGCTCATCGTCCTCGAGCACCGCGGGGGCGCGGACGGGGATCGCCCGCTGGTCCTGGTGGGGAAGGGGCTGACCTTCGACGCGGGCGGCATCTCCATCAAGCCGGCGGCGGGGATGGAGGAGATGAAGTTCGACATGTGCGGCGGCGCGGCCGTTCTCGGCGCCATGCACGCGATCGGCGAGCTGGGCGTGAAGGCGAACGTCGTCGGCATCGTCCCCTCGTCCGAGAACCTGCTGGGTGGCAAGGCGATGAAGCCGGGCGACATCTTCCGCGCCGCGTCGGGGAAGACCATCGAGGTGGTGAACACCGACGCCGAGGGGCGGCTGATCCTGGCCGACGCGCTGCACTACGCCAAGCGCTTCGACCCGGTGGCCATGCTCGACGCGGCCACGCTGACCGGCGCCTGCGTGATCGCGCTGGGCCACCAGGCCTCGGGGATCATGGGGAACGACGAGGCGCTGCTGGACGAGGTGAAGCGGGCGGGCGACCGCACCGGCGAGCGCTGCTGGCCGCTGCCGATGTTCGACGAGTACCGCGACCAGATCAAGAGCGACTACGCCGACATCAAGAACAGCGGCGGCCGTCCGGCGGGCACCATCACCGCCGCCTGGTTCCTGCGCGAGTTCGTGGGCGACACGCCGTGGGTGCACCTGGACGTGGCGGGCACGGCGTATGGGGACGGGAAGCTGGCGTACCTCTCCAAGGGCTCC
Source organism: Longimicrobium sp. (assembly GCF_035474595.1). Taxonomy (NCBI): domain Bacteria; kingdom Pseudomonadati; phylum Gemmatimonadota; class Longimicrobiia; order Longimicrobiales; family Longimicrobiaceae; genus Longimicrobium; species Longimicrobium sp. The sequence continues at coordinate 6,575 of NZ_DATIND010000118.1, read as the reverse complement.
ACCGGCGCCCCCACCCGGCTGTTCGTGGAATGGGTGCTGTCGCGCGCCGGATGAGGCGCGTCCTCCGGCCCGCCCTCTTCGCCGCCGCGCTGGCCCCGGGGCTCGGCGCGGCGCCCGCGCACGCCCATGCGCAGGTGCGCGACACCGTGCCGCAGCGCCCGTCCACGCGCCCCCCCGCGCCGGCTCCCGCGCCCGCGCCGGCTCCGCCCGTGCCTCCGCCCGCCGCGCGCGACACGATTCCCGGGCAGCGGCGCGACTCGGTGCAGGTGGCCATTCCCGGCGAGGCGGTGCGCGGCGACACCATCCCCGGCGCGAAGACGGACACCACCACGGTTCCGGACTCGACCGTCGCCGCTCCCAGCTTCCCCGCGCACCCGCTGCCGCCGGCGCACGGGTTCTCGGACGCGACCTACGTCTTCGGCCCCGAGCAGCTGCAGTACTTCCACGGCCTCTCGCTGGCCGACCTGCTGGACCGCATCCCCGGGCTGGTGATCACGCGCACCGGCGGCTTCGGGCGGCCGATGGGCGTATCCCCCTTCGCCTCGGGCGGCGGGCGCTTCCGCATCTTCCTGGACGGCTACGAGCTGCGGCCGCTCACCGGGGCCACGCCGGACCTGCAGCGCATCCCCATCGTGAACCTGCAGTCCGTCCGCGTCCAGCGGGGGCTGGAGGAGATCCGCGTCGACATCACCTCGCTGCGCCTGGCCGACATCCGCCCCTTCGCGCAGATCGAGGGGATGGACGGCGACCTGGGGACGCGGGCTCTGCGCGCGCTCTTCACCCGCCCGATCGGCAGGCACATGGTGGCCGAGGTGGGGCTGGACCTGGACCAGTCCAGCGGGTCGCTGCGCCGCCAGCCGTTCAGCGAGACGCACACGGTGGAGCGGCTGAGCTACGCCTTCACCCCCGACTGGGGGCTGCAGGCCGAGCTGCGGACCACCAAGCTGAACAGCGAGAGCCGCCTGACCAGCAGCGTGGAGCTGGAGAGCCTGGACCGGAGCGAGCTCATTCTCCGCGGCCGCGGGCGCATCCTGGGCGCGAACCTCGAGGCGATGGCGGGGCGCAGCCTGCAGCGCCCCGCCGGCGCGGACACGCTTTCCGAGCGCGTGCGCAGCGTGCAGGCCGACTTCCGCGCCACCGTCCCCCTCAGCTTCGGGATGCTGGCCGCCGGCGCGCGCCTGCACCGCGGCGAGGAAGACGGCTGGGCGCCGAACCAGACGGAGGTGTGGGGGCGGCTGGACTTCGACCCCGCGCCCTGGCTGGCGGCGACCGGCGAGGTGCGCCAGCTGACCATCGGCGGCGTCACCGGGCTGGAGGCGACGGGGAGCCTGCGCGCGGGGCCGTGGGGCGGCTTCTCGCTGTTCGGCCAGCTGGCCACGGGGAACCGCGGCGTGCGCTACCTGGCGGGCGACTCGGTGGTGCTGAAGACGATCGGCGGGATCGGGGGGACGGGGGTGCCCGCGCTCGACACCGTGCAGGTGCAGGTGATCCGCACGCTGGACAGCTCGGTGGACGGGCTGCGCGCCGGGGCCGAGTTCAACCGCGGGCTCTTCCACCTGGGCGCGGCGGTGGTCACCCACAACCTGGACCAGGCCGCGCCGTACGGCTTCGCCTTCGACCGCGCGGCGCCGGTGCAGCCGGGGCTGAACGTCACCGGCGTGGAGGCGTACGGCTCCATCCCCCTGTACTTCCGCCAGCTGACGCTGAACGGCTGGTACCAGCGCTGGCTGAACACGCCGGACCGGCCGTACCTCCCGTCGCAGCTGGGGCGCGCGTCGGTGCAGTTCAACGGCGTGTACAAGCAGGGAAACCTGGAGCCCACCCTCCGCTTCGAGGTGGTGGGCCGCGACGAGGCGATCGCCTACAACCCGGCCACGCTGCAGAACGAGCCGGTGGCGCGCTACGCGCTCTTCAACTGGTTCGTGCAGATCCGGATCATCGACATCCGCATCTTCTGGCGCTACGAAAACGCCTTCAACCGCCGCGGCCCGTACGACGTCGCGAACACGCAGATCCCCGGCGGGCGGGCGCTGTACGGCGTGCGGTGGTTCTTCCGGAACTGACGAAAGTGCTGAGTGCTGAGTGCTGAGTGCTGAGTGCTGAGTGCTGAGTGCCAGCCTTCGGAGTGCGTCCGACGCATCGCGCCCTCTCCGGCCGGCTCAGGCCGTCCACCTCTCCCGTACCGGGAGAGGTAGCTCGGCCGGCATCACCGCCACACCGAAGCATCCGCGCGAGGAAGTTGCAGGGTGCGCCGGTGCCGGACAGCCCCCTCGCCCGGAACGGGCCCCGGAACGGGAGAGGGCGAGCGCTCTCAGGCGCGGGGAGAGGGCGGCGCGGGCGCGGCGGGATCGCTCCGTCGCCGGGAGCGTGATGAGTGGGGATGATGAGGTCGCGGGGGAGGCGACGCGGGAGATGTCGCCGGGACGCTGATCTCGCCGCGCCCGCATCGTCCTCGATGGCCGGAAGATGCGGCCTCGCAAACGCTTGGCGCGGGTGTCAAGACGTTGACCGTGGCCGTGCGCTGCGTTACCGTTCGGGATTCCAGGGGAGGGGATTTGATCCGGAGCATGACGGGGTTCGGCGAGGCGCGCAGGGACACGCCGGCCGGCACCCTCCTGGTCGAGGTCCGCACCGTAAACCATCGCCACTTCAACGCCAACCTCCGCCTCCCGCAGTCGCTGGCGCGCTGGGAGACGGAGATCCGCGAGTGGCTGCGGCAGCGGATCTCGCGCGGGCACGTGAACGCCAGCGTGCGGCTGGAAACGCCCGCCGGACAGCCGCGCGGCCTGAAGCTGGACGAGGAGCGCGTGCAGTCGTACCTGGCGCTCCTCCACCAGCTTTCCGACCGCTTCGGCGTCTCCGGCACCCCCGACCTGCACACGCTGGCGCGCTTCCCCGACGTGTTCGTCCGCGACGAGGGCGAGGACTTCGAGGTGGAGTCCGACGACCTGCGCGCCGCCGTGGACGAGGCGGCGCAGGCCAACGTCCGCATGCGCGAGGGCGAGGGTCGCCGGCTGCACGACGACCTGGAGGGCCGCGTGGCCGCGATGGAGGCCGGGCTGGACCAGATCGCCGCGCTGGCGCCCGAGCGGCTGGCGGCCGAGCGCGACCGGCTGCGCGCCGCCATCCACGAGCTGGCCGGCGGCGTGGCGGTGGACGAGGCGCGGCTGGCGCAGGAGCTGGTGTACACCGCCGAGCGGCTGGACATCAACGAGGAGCTGGTGCGCTTCCGCGCCCACAACGCCGCCTTCCGCGAGCTGCTGGACGCCGACAGTGCCGAGCCCGTGGGGAAGCGGCTGGGCTTTCTCGTGCAGGAGATGCACCGCGAGGCCAACACCATCGGCTCCAAGGCCAACCACGCGGGGATCGCGCACCGCGTGGTGGCCATCAAGGAAGAGGTGGAGCGCCTCCGCGAGCAGGTGGAGAACGTGGAGTGACCGGCGCGGAGGCCCCCTTCCCGCTCGTCGTCTCGGCGCCCAGCGGGGCGGGGAAGAGCACGCTGGCGCGGCTGCTGAGGAAGCGGAACCCCGACGTCGAGTTCTCCATCTCCGCGACCACGCGGGCGCCGCGGCCGGGAGAGCGCGACGGGCGCGAGTACCACTTCGTGGGCCGCGACGAGTTCCTGCGCATGCGCGACGCGGGCGAGCTGATCGAGTGGGCGCCGGTGCACGGCAACTTCTACGGCACCCCGCTGGGCAACGTGCGCCGGGCGCAGGCGCGGGGGCAGCACCTGCTGCTCGACATCGACGTGCAGGGCGCGCGGCAGATCCGCGCGGCGCTTCCCGAGGCGGTGCACGTGTTCGTCCTCCCGCCCACCGGCGCCGCGCTGGTGAAGCGGCTTTCCGGGCGGGGGACGGAGAGCGCCGACGTGCTGGAGCGCCGGCTGCGGAATGCGGAAGACGAGCTGCGCGCCGCGCCCGAGTTCGACTACGTGGTGGTGAACGACCGGCTGGAAACGGCGGTGACGGAGCTGGAGGCGGTGCTGCGCGGACGCGCGGGGCCGCCGCGTGTGGCCGCGGGGCTGGCCGGCCGGATCGACCGGCTGTGCGCGGAGATCGAGCGTGAGCTGGGCCCGGACGGGCCCGTGGAACGTCTACGACAGGGAGGAATGCGATGAGGGTTGTGACTCCGGGCCAGGCGGCCCGACACACCGGCAGCAAGTACCTGGGCGTGCTGGTGGCGGCCAAGATGGCCCGCCACCTGAACGAGCTTCGCCGCGGCGAGCTGATGGAGGACCCCACCGTGAGCGGCGCCGAGCCGCGCGAGAAGCTCACCACCGTGGCGCTGGAGCAGGTGCGCGCCGGGACCACCGAGCACCGGCTGGTCAAGCGCCGCCGCCCCGACTCGCTGTAAGGCGCCGGTGGCCGGCCGGCGCGAGCCGCGGCGTCCCTTCGCGGGGCGCCGCGTGCTGCTGGGGGTGACGGGAGGGATCGCGGCGTACAAGGCGGTCCAGCTGGCGCGCGACCTGGCGCTGGCCGGCGCCGCCGTGGACGTGGTGCTCACGGCGGGCGCGCGCGAGTTCGTGCGGCCGCTCACCTTCGAGGCGCTCACCGGCCGCGCCGCGCACACCTCGCTCTATCCCGACGGCGATCCCAATCTCCACATCCGCCTGGCGCGCGAGGCCGATCTCGTGCTGGTCGCGCCGGCGACGGCCAACTTCCTGGCGCGCGGGGCGCACGGGATGGCGGACGATCTCTTGACCGCCATTCTCCTCGCCACGCCGGCGCCCGTGGTGCTCTGCCCGGCCATGAACGACCGCATGTACGCCCACCGCGCCACGCAGGACAACCTGCTGCGGCTGCGGGAGATCGGCTACACGCTCGCCGGCCCGGCCACGGGCCCGCTGGCATGGGGCGAGGGCGAGGGACCGGGGCGGATGCTGGAGCCCGACGAGATCCTGGCGCACGCAGGCCGCGCGCTCGAATCCCCGTCGCTCGACGGTGTGCGGATCGTCGTCACCGCCGGGCCCACGCGCGAGCCCATCGACCCCGTGCGCTACGTCGGCAACCGCTCGTCGGGGCGGATGGGGTACGAGATCGCCGCCGCGGCGTGGCGGCGCGGCGCGGACGTCCATCTCGTCTCCGGGCCTTCCCATCTCCTTGCTCCCGTGGGCCCCGTGGTGACCCGGGTGGAGACGGCGGAGGAGATGCGGGGCGCCGTGGCGGCCCATCTCCCGAACGCCGATGCGCTGGTGATGGCTGCGGCCGTCGCCGACTTCCGCCCCTCCGATCCCGCGGGGGAGAAGATCAAGAAGGAGAGCGGCGGCGTTCCGGTGATCGAGCTGGAGCGGACGCCGGACGTGCTGCGGGAAACACGCGATCTGCGCCCCGCCGGTGCCGTGGTCGTCGGCTTCGCGCTGGAGACGCAGGACGTGGTGGCGAACGGCCGCCGCAAGCTGGAGAGGAAGGGGTTGGATCTTCTCGTCGTCAACGACGCCCGCGAGCCCGGCGCCGGCTTCGAGGTGGTGACGAACCGCGTGACGTTCCTCGAGCCGGGACGCGACGACGAGTCGCTGCCGCTGATGAGCAAGGGCGAGGTGGCCGACCGCATCCTGGACCGCGTGGAGGCCATCCTCCAGGCGAAGCGCGCGCGGTGAGCGACGCCCGCGACCTCCTTCGCAGCTACCTGCGCCAGCGCGCGGAGCTGGGAGACGACGAGCTGGTGCTGGACCGCCACTCCGCCGGCGAGCTGCGGGAGATGCTGCGGACTGGTGCCGGGGACGGGGGACGGGGGACGGGCGGGGGAGTGCCCGCCGCGGCCCGGCCCGGCGCCCGTCCCGATGCCCCCGCGGCCATCCCTCCTCGCGACCCGCGCCCGGCCGATGCGCAGGTGCACGTCCGCGCGGGCGCGCAGCCGCCGGGCGAGACGCCGATGCGCCCCGCGCGCGACGCCCCGTCCCGCGGCGTGTCGGCGGAGGAGATCGCGGCGCTGCCGGTGCTGGGCGCGGTGCGCGAGGTGTCGCTGGGGTGCCCGCGCTGCCGGCTGGCGGAGACGCGCACCCGCGTGGTCTTCGGCGAGGGGAGCGAGACGGCGCAGCTGATGGCCGTGGGCGAGGCGCCGGGGGAGAACGAGGACCGCCAGGGCCGCCCCTTCGTGGGGAAGGCCGGGAAGCTCCTCGACCTGCTGCTGATGACCGCCGGGTTCGAGCGCGAGGCCGTCTACATCTGCAATACGCTGAAGTGCCGCCCGCCGGGAAACCGGAACCCGCTTCCGGACGAGGTGGAGGCGTGCAGCCCGTATCTGCTGAAGCAGGTGGAGCTGGTGGCGCCGCGCGTGATCGTGGCCTTCGGCACCTTCGCCGCGCAGACGCTGCTGGGCACCGACCTCTCCATCGGCAGGCTGCGGGGAAAGCTGCACCAGTACCGCGGCATCCCGGTGGTGCCGACGTACCATCCGGCCGCGCTGCTGCGCAACGCGGGGTGGGTGCGCGCCGTGTGGGAAGACCTGCAGCGCGCGCGCGCCGTTCTCGACCGGCCGTCCTGATCCGCCATCTCATCGAAATCATGCGTCCCTGTGTTTAGTGCGTGAGTGCGGAAGTGCGGGAGTGCGTTTGTCTCCGAGCGAGACCCACGCAC
>NZ_DATIND010000117.1 GCF_035474595.1 Longimicrobium sp. | reverse complement strand
CGATGTTCACGTAGCTGAACATCACCCGCTGCTCTGGTTCGCGTCCGCGCATCCATGCTCCCGGCCGAAGGTTACGGCAATTTACAGCCGTGCCGCTTCGACCGAAAGTGTACATTGCGATTTTTAGCAGCCTGCTAAGTCCCAAGTGAACTGCTGAGGATCGCGGGACTCAGCACTCAGCACTCAGCACTCAGCACTTGGGACTTGGGACTTAGGACTTAGGACTTAGGACTTGGGACTTGGGACTTCCCCTCCTCCGCGATTGCGCTCCGGCGCGGCGGTTGCGACCTTTCGGACTCCGGCCGGCAGAAGGTCAGCCGATGAACGCCACGAACCCGATGGACATGCCCCGGAAGCTCAAGACCCTCGCGCTGATGGCCGCCTGCGCCGCGGTCACCCTCGGCGCGTCGCAGTGCGCCTCGTCGTCGCGCACCGGCCAGCAGGCCGGCGGCGACGGCGCCACGCCCGCCGCCGGGCTGGCGCCCGCGCACTTCACCCGCCAGACGGTGCCGTCGGAGATCGCCAACTGGGCCATCCGCGGCTGCCGCGGCGCGAAGAGCGAGCAGGACTGTCTCGAGGCCGCGCTCACCTCGTCGGCCGTCCTCGATTCCGCGGGCGTGGACAAGGCGATGGGGGCGCTGGGCGTGCTGGCCCGGCGCGACCCCGACGTGGCGCGCGACGGGCACGTGTACGCGCACGGCATCGGCATCGCCGCGTACCGCACGCCCGAGACGGTGGGGCAGACCTTCGCGCGCTGCACCGCCGACTTCCAGTCCGGCTGCTACCACGGCGTCATCCAGGCCTACTTCGCCGACCGCCGCGGCGGCGACGCGGGCGTCACCCCGCAGAAGCTGAACGGGCTCTGCCTGCCGTACCGCAGCGCGTCCGGCCGGTGGCTGCAGTTCCAGTGCGCCCACGGCATCGGCCACGGGCTGATGGCCGTGGAGTCGCACAACCTGCTGCGCGCGCTGGACTCGTGCGACCTGCTGGGCGACACCTTCGAGAAGCAGGCGTGCTGGGGCGGCGCCTTCATGGAGAACGTGGTGAACGCCACCGCGCCCCACCACATGCACGTCACCCAGGTCGCCGACGTGGACGAGCACGCGGCCCACGGCGCGGCTTCGGGCGATTCGGCCGCCCACGCGGGGCACGGCGCGGCGGCGGGAGATTCGTCCGCGCACGCGGGCCACGACGCCCACGCGGCGGCCGGGCACGAGGGCCACGACATGGCCGGGATGCCGGGGATGGCGGGGATGGATCACGGCGCGCACGGCCAGGCCGCGGCCGAGACCTTCAAGGCGCTGGACCCCAACGATCCGCTCTACCCGTGCGACGTGGTGAAGACGCAGCACCGGCAGGCCTGCTACCTGATGCAGACGTCGGCCATCCTCTGGCAGAACAACGGCGACTTCCGCGACGCCGCGAAGAAGTGCCAGACCGCGCCCGAGGACATGCAGCGCACCTGCTTCATCTCGCTGGGCCGCGACGCCAACTCGTGGGCCGAGGGGAACCGCGAGCGCGCCGTCGCCTTCTGCGGCCTGGCGCCCGAGGTGGGGCAGCCGCACTGCATCGTGGGCGTGGTGAAGAACATCGTCGACGTGACCGCGGACCCGCGCGACGGGCTGGGCTTCTGCCGGATGGTGCCGGACAACAGCAAGCCGGCCTGCTACCACGCCGTGGGCGAGGAGATCGGCCTGCTGAACGCCACCGCCGAAGGCCGCGAGCGTGCCTGCCGCGAGGCCACCGGCTACGTCCCCGAATGCCGCCGCGGCGCCCGGCTCCCCTTCATCCCCGCCGACTGACGGCCGGCTCGGGACCACGGACGAAAAGAACCCCGCTCCGGTGCGCCGGAGCGGGGTTCTTCGGTTGTGCTTCCGCACTTCCGCACTGTCGCATCTCCCGGCATCCGCGCCGCCCTCTCCCCGCGCCTGAGAGCGCTCGCCCTCTCCCGTACCGGGCGAGGGGGGCTTTCGAGCATCCGCGCACCCTGCAAGCCGGGTAGCGCCGATCCTTCAGCGTGCCGGCGATGCCGGGTCTGGCGCTACTGTGCCGCGCGCTCCACCGGGTAGTCGGCGCCGCGGCGGCTCCAGTCGATGTAGCTGCCGTCGTACATCTTCACGTCGTAGCCCAGGAAGCGCGCGACGTAGTAGTCCCAGCTGGCCTGCACGCCGGTGCGGCAGTAGGTGACGACGGTGGTGGTCCCCAGCTTCTGCTCCACGCGGCGCGGCGGCTGGCGGCGCTCGCCGCGGCGCGGGCGCGTGGTGTCGCCGGGCTCGTAGCGCGGGCGCTCGGTGACGTACGGCGCCGGCTCGCCCTGCGCGCGCGCGCCGGCCAGGCGGAAGAAGGCGCGCAGCACGTCGGGGCCGCGCAGCGTGGGGTCCGCCTCGCTGACCAGCGTGTTGCGCCAGAACACGTTGCGCGCGCCGGGGAGGTGGCCGGGGCGCTGCACCCCCTCGCCCGGCGTGGCGCCCGAGAACTCCTCCGGCGGCCGCGCGTCGACGAAAACCACGGTGCTGTCGCGCAGGTGCTGCCGCACCCAGTCGGCGTCCACCACGCGGTCGGCCTGCGGGCGCGGGGTGAAGGTGCCGCGGCGCGCGGCGGGCTCCTGCGTCTCGGTGGCGTGCCCGGCGGCGCGCCACGCGGCCAGACCGCCGTTCAGCAGCGCGGGGGGATGGCCCAGGTAGTCCAGCGTGAAGAACACGCGCCCGGCCAGCAGCGGATCGCCGTAGACGACCACGCGGCTGTTGTCGGACACGCCCGCCGCCTCGAACGCGTCGCGCAGCGCGTCCACGGCCGGCAGCTCGTTGGGCAGGCCGTTGCGCTCGGTGACGATGGACGACAGCGCCAGGAACCGCGCGCCGGGGATGTGGCCGGCGTCGTATTCGGCGCGGTTGCGGGCCACGTGCAGGATGACCGTGGCGGGGTCGTTCAGCCGCCGCTGCAGCCCGTTGGCGCTCTCGGTGAACTCGGTGTGCACCGGCAGCGGCGGCTGCTCGCGCAGCTCGCGCGGAATCGGGCACGCCGCCAGCAGGAGCAGCGCGGCGGCGCCGATGAGCTTCCTCGTCCTCGTCATCCTCCCTCCGTCGGGTTCGCGTGTGTTCACGCCAGATAGAACTTCATCCACCACCGGCGCAGCGGGAGAACGCCCGCCCGTGCGTCCGGCACACATCCCCACGATCACGCCATCGTCCTGCTGCAACATCGATTCGGCCCGTTGGATTCTGACGAATCGCTGGCGGCCGAATCCCCAGCGTCGGTCCAGATATCCCAAAATGCGAGTGAACTCGCGGCTACAACGGCACACAGTCCGCCTGCGCGGACTTCCCCGTCCGGCATCCGTGCGCGTGCGGAGAGTTCCTCGTTAGATAACCCGCAACGCGGCGCGTACCCTCGCGTCAGCGCCGTGACCCGCCTCCCGGCGCTGTTTCGTACTTCCGTACTCCTCGTACTTTCGTGCTTCTCGTACTCCCCGCCCTTGCTTCGGATTTCCTTCGGCCGCTAAACTACCTCGTCGTCCACGCCGCGCCTTGGCCGAGCCTGCCCGTGACCGCCGCCATCCCGCCGTTTCCCGAAGCCGCACTGCGCGCCGTACTGGCGGGCACGGTCGCGGCGTGGGCGCGCTCCGGCGACGCGTCATCCGCAGAAGACGAGCCGCGGCGGTCGTACGTCGACGCGTTCGCGGGCGCCGAGTTCCAGTTCGGCACCGGCGTGGCGCGCGATACGGGCGACGAGACGCGCGCCATCGCCGCCATCCGCGCGGTAGACGAGCGCGTGACGGCGGTGCTGGTGGAGGAAGATCCCGCACACCTGCAGCGCCTGTACACGGAGCTGGAGGACGTGGCCGGCGGCGAGCGGCTGCGCGCCACGCGCGACCTGGCCTCGCTCGCGCCCGGCGAGGTGTCGCTCGCCGAGGCACCGTTCGCTGCAATGGCGGCGGAGGTGGCCCGATTCGCGGCAGGCGGCCGCGCCTTCGTGCTCCTGGCGCCGCCCGCCGCCCGCGCGCTGCCGTGGGACGCGCTCCGCCCGCTGGCCGCGCTGCCCGGCGCGACGCTGCTGATCCGCTTCCCACATTCGGATTTCGAGAAGCAGTCGCGGCACAACAGCCCGGTCGCGGATCTTCCCGGCTTCGTGAAGCGCATCGTGGAGGGGTGCTCCGCGCTGCTGGGAGACGCGAAGCACGCGTGGCTCCCCGCCTGGCGCGCGGCCGCGGCCTCCGGCGGCGTGGCCGCCGGGATGCGGGACTCCCTCGCGCGCTTCGAGCATCTGCTGAAGGACACCGCGGGCGGCCGCATCGTGAAGCCCATGCTGCTGGAGGCGGCGGACGGCGCCTGCGCCTACCTCTTCCTCGTCACCGCCGACGCGTCGGTCGCGATGGCCGCGAACGCCGCCGTCCGCGCCGCGCGCCTGAAGGACCGCGCCGCCGCCGCGGACCCGGTCCTCGCCGCTCCCGAGCCCGCGCCGCCGCCGACCACCGCGTCCCCCGCGACCGCAGCATCCACCGACGAGGCCTCTACGGATGCGCCGCCATCGCCCTCCGCCGCGCCACCATCTACATCCGCTGACGCGGCGGAGCCCGCCCCCACGCCGAAGCGGAAAGGCCGCGCCCCCAAGCGCCAATCCGCCGAGGCCGCGCCAGCATCGGCAGCGACGGAGCCGCACGCCGATGCATCCGTAGCCGCGGAATCTCCCGCCGACGCACCTGCGGCGGCGGAGCCGGTAGCGGACGCACCCGTAACGGCGGAGCCTCCCGCGGTCACGCCTGCGGACGCGGAGTCCGTGCCCGCGCCCGTCGTCGCGCCCACGCCGCCGCGCGCGAGGGCGCCCGTCGCGCCGCGGCCCGCGCCCGTGGCGGAGGCGCTGGACCTGTTCCCGGAAGAACGGCCGGAGCAGGAGATTCTCAGCCTTCACCGCCCCGACACGTCCGCGATCGCATCCAGCATCGAGGATCGCTTCCGCGGGCGGACGGTGACGTGGGAGGAGGTGCTGCGCGCCTTCGCCGCGACGGACGTGACGCCGGACGAGCTGAAGAAGGCGCTTGCGCTGCTTCGCCGCGGCGGCCGCGCCGTCTACAAGGCGCTGAAGGGGAATGGGGATGAGATCGACTTCCCCGCCGCGCCGGCCGCGGAGCCGAAGCCGAAATCCAGGCCGAAGCCGCGCAAGAAGCCGGAAGATGCGGGGCTGTTCGGGACCGACGCCGAGGAGGAGTAAGGCCAGGTCCGGCGGAAGAATCTGTGCATCTCGCCGACTCACGTGCTGCCTCGGCTATGGATCCTTCGGCCTGCAGCCTCTTGCGCAGTCGTTGGCCGCGGTGTGGCCGGCCTGAATAGAAAGTTCGCAGCCTGGCCCCCACCGGCGACTGAAGTCGCAGCAACAACTACGGGAAGCCTCGCAAACTGCGCGAGGCTGATCCGCTCATTCTGTGGCATCAGCGCTCACGACCAATCTCCTTTCATCCGCCGTGGTCGCGCGCAGCGCGGT
>NZ_DATIND010000116.1 GCF_035474595.1 Longimicrobium sp. | reverse complement strand
GAGGGAAGACGATGAAGAAGCTGAAGCTGACGGTTGATGCCCTGCACGTGGAATCGTTCGAGACGGCGGAGAAGCAGATTGAGCAGCGCGGCACCGTGCGGGGAAAGGCCGTCAGCGATACGACCTGCTGGCAGCGGGGGTGCTTCTGCCCGGGCGCCACCAATACCACCTGCGAGCAGGAAGGGTGCTGGTGCACGGCCGCCTCGGAGTTTGATGCCTCCTGCGCCACCTGCAATCACCACCTCGGGGAGACCTGCTACGAAGGGTGCGAGACGTTCACCGGCTGCAACACCAGTCCTGGCCATCTGGGCTGCTGATCCACCGCCCTCCGGCCTGCCGCCCCCGCCGGTTCCGCCGGCGGGGGCGTGTGCGTCCGTGCGCGTCCGGACGTATCCACTCACGCACTTCCGCACTTCCGCACTTCCGCACTTCCGCACTTTCGTCCGTCCCACTCGCGCGCATCCCGCCTGCCGAATACATTCCGAACGTCCATCGGCGTGCCCGCGCCGCCCGTTTCCCGGAAGCCGTTCGTGCCCACGTACACCGACCTCGACCGGCCCGCGCAGTTCCTCAAGGGCGTGGGTCCCAAGCGGGCAGACCTGCTGGCCAAGCTGGGTCTGCTGACCGCGCGGGACGTGCTCTTTCACGTCCCGCACCGGTACGAGGACGCCTCCACCGTCACCCGCATCAAGGCGCTGGAGCCGGGGATGGAGGCCACCATCGTGGGCCGCGTCGTGTCCAAGGGCGTGCTCCCCACGCGGCGCGGGCTGCGGATCTTCCAGGCCGTCGTGCGCGACTCCACCGGGCTCATCGAGTGCTCCTGGCCGGGGCAGCCGTTCCTGGACCGCACCATCACCCGCGGCGACCTGCTCCTGCTGCGCGGCACCGTCCGCTTTTACCACGGCCGCCAGTTCCAGCCCAAGGAATACACCGTCCTGGCGCGGGAAGGCGAAGACGCCACGGAGGAGAGCGGCACCATCTTCCCCGTATATCCCGCCACGGAAGGGCTCACGCACCGCCAGGTCCGCACCCTCATCGCCGAGAACCTGGACGACCTGCTACGCCAGGCGCGCGACGAGGACCCGCTGCCGCCGGAGCTGCGCGAGCGCGTGGGCGTGGCCGGGATGGCGCAGGCGCTGGAGTGGATGCACCGCCCCGCGTCGCTGCTGGATGCCGAGGCGGGGCGGCGGCGGCTGGCGTTCGAGGAATTGTTCTTCCTGCAGCTGCTCTACGCCCAGGCGCACCACCGCGCCGCCATGGAGCGCCCGGGGATCCCCTTTCAGCGGACGGACCGGCTCGTGAAGCCGTTCCACAAGTCGCTGCCGTTCACCCTGACGGATGCGCAAAAGCGCGTGCTCAGGGAGATCGGCGAAGACATGGGGAGCCCGCGGCGCATGAACCGGCTGCTGCAGGGCGACGTGGGGTCGGGCAAGACGATCGTCGCCCTGTTCGCCATGCTGCGCGCGGTGGAGAACGGCTACCAGGCCGCGCTGATGGCGCCCACCGAGATCCTGGCCGAGCAGCACGCCCGCACGCTGACGAAGCTGCTGGACGGCCTTCCCGTGGGCGTCACGCTCCTCACCGGGCGGATGGGGGCGAAGCAGCGGCGCGAGGCCGGCTACCGCATCGCCAGCGGCGGCGCGGGGATCGCCGTCGGCACCCACGCGCTGATCCAGGAGAGCGTCGCCTTCGACCGGCTCGGGCTGGTCGTCGTGGACGAGCAGCACCGCTTCGGGGTGAAGCAGCGGATGGCGCTGGCGGAGATGGGGACGCTGGCCGACATGCTGGTAATGAGCGCGACCCCCATCCCCCGCTCGCTGGCGCTGACGCTGTACGGGGACCTCGACGTCTCGGTGATCGACGAGCGCCCGCCCAACCGCCGCCCCGTGCGCACCGCGCTGCGCTACGAGTCCGCGCGGGCCAAGGTGCTGGGCTTCGTGCGCGAGGAGGTGGAGAAGGGGCGCCAGGCGTACTTCGTCTACCCGCTCGTGGAGGAATCCGAGAAGGTGGACCTCAAGTCGGCCACGGAGGAGTACGAGCGGCTGAAGAGCGAGGTGTACCCCGATCTCCGCGTGGCCCTGGTGCACGGGCAGATGCATGGCGATGAGAAGGACGAGGTGATGCGCGCCTTCGCGGCGGGCGACGTGGACGTGCTCGTTTCCACCACGGTGATCGAGGTGGGGATCGACGTCCCCAACGCGACGGTCATGGTCGTCGAGCACGCGGACCGGTTCGGGCTCAGCCAGCTGCACCAGCTGCGCGGGCGCGTGGGCCGCGGCGCGGAGGACAGCTTCTGCATCCTGCTGGCGAGCGGCGCCGAGGCGCGCGAGCGCCTGAAGCTGTTCGCGAGCACCGAGGACGGCTTCCGCATCGCCGAGTACGACATGCGCCAGCGCGGCTACGGCGACCTGTTCGGCGCGCGGCAGACGGGGCTGCCGGGGTTCCGCTTCGCCGACCTGGAGAAGGACATGGTGCTGCTCGGCCGCGCCCAGACCGAGGCCCGCCGCATCGTGGACGCCGACCCCGAGCTGGAGCGGCATCCGCTGCTGCGGCGCGTGCTGGAGGAGCGGTACGGGGAGCGGGCACGGATGTACCACGTGGGGTGATTCAGATCCAGGCGATAGGTGCGGCCGCGCCAGGGGCCCTCACCCGAAAAATCGAGGAGGAGAAGACAAACTGCCGTCTTCTCCTCCTCGATTTTTCGACCTCTCCCAGAACAGCCTGGGAGAGGTAACTGCAACAGAAACCCCGCGCACGCAGGCAGTTGAAGGGTGCGGCCTCCCCGAGCCGCCGCCTCTCTCGCACCGAGGTCTCCCCCTCCCCCAGGGCAGTTTTGGGGGAGGGGGACGGGGGGAGAGGGCCCCGGCGCGCAGCGCCGCCCGCTGTTGATCGATCCCCCTCCCCGGCCCGTTTCTTCCGTCCCGCGTCGTACTTCCGTACTCCCGTACTTTCGTACTCCCCACGCCACCGGTACTTTGCCCGCCCATGAAGTACGCCAGCGCGGAAGACCGGCTGAACCCCGTCACCCCGCCGGAGATCACCGACGACACGCTGGGCGGCTACCAGGCCGTGCACGGCCGCGCGGCGGCGTTCGAGGCCAGCGACGGCGAGCCCTACACCGCCGCGGTGGAGACCGACGAGACCGGCGACCCCGGCGCGCCCTGGAGCGCGTACCTGGTCTTCGTGCGCTGGGCGCAGACCGGAACGGCCATCATGGGCCACCTGGAGACCGGCGACCTCGCCACCGCGTCGACGGAAGATGAGGCCCGCGCCGCGCTGGAGTCGCTCCCACTGGCCCGCGTGCGCGAGATCCTGGAAGACACCATCCGCGCCCGCGCCACGGAGACGGACCTATCTCCCGATACGGATGAAGACGGGGATGGGGAAGAAGATGCAGACGACTGAGCGTCCGCGGACGCGTCACCGGATATCGACCCGAAGCTGAACCGATGCTCAAGGAAAGCCTTCTCCTGCTCAGCGAGAGCAGCGCGGCGAAGAGCGTGATCACCCGCGCCCCGGTGTCGCGCGCCTTCGCCATGCGCTTCGTGGCGGGCGACACGCTGGAAGACGCGGTGCAGGCCGCGCGGGCGCTGAACGCGGCCGGGCTGGCCGCCTCGCTGGACTTCCTGGGCGAGTCGGTGAAGACGCGCGAGGAGGCCGAGGCGGCCACCGACATGATCATCCGCATCCTGGAGACGATCTCGCGGACGGGGATCGAGGCCAACGTGTCGGTGAAGCCCACGCAGCTGGGGCTGGACCTGGACGAGGACTTCTGCCGCGCCAACGTGGAGATGGTGCTGCAGCGCGCCCGCGAGCTGGGCGACGGCGACGGCGAGGTCTTCGTCCGCCTGGACATGGAGAGCACGGCGTACACCGAGCGCACCGTGGCGCTGGTCGAGCAGCTGTGGGCCGACGGCTTCCACAACACCGGCACCGTGCTGCAGAGCTACCTCCGCCGCACCCCCGACGACCTGGAACGCCTGATCGCCCTGGGCTCGCGCGTGCGGCTGGTGAAGGGCGCGTACAAGGAGCCCGACGACCTGGCCTTTCCCGACAAGGCCGACACCGACCGGGCCTACATCGAGGAGATGGAGCGCCTGCTCGAGGCGGGGAAGTACCCGGCCATCGCCACGCACGACGAGGCCATCATCGACCACGCCCGCCGCTTCGTGTTCGAGAAGGGGATCGGCAAGGACAGCTTCGAGTTCCAGATGCTGTACGGCGTGCGCCGCGACATCCAGACGCGGCTGCGCGAGGAGGGATACAACGTGCGCGTCTACGTTCCCTTCGGCGACAGCTGGTACCCGTACCTGATGCGCCGCCTGGCCGAGCGCCCCGCCAACGTGGTGTTCATGGCCGGCAGCATTCTGAAGGAGTCGGGCGTGGGCCGCTTCCTGAACCCCGCCGCCATCGGCGCGGGGATCGCCACCGGCGCGGCGGCCGCGCTGGTGTGGCGCGGGCGCAAGCGCAAGAACAAGCCGCGCCGCGGCCGCCGCTGATGCCCATCACCTACCGGCTGGCCTTTCCCGAGCCGCAGACCCACCATTTCCTGGTCGACGTCCAGGCCGAGGGCGTGACCGCGCCCGCCCGGCTGGTGATGCCGTCGTGGACGCCGGGGTCGTACCTGATGCGCGAGTTCCCGCGCAACGTGGTGACCTTCGCCGCGGTGGACGGCGCCGGGAACCCCCTCGCCTTCGCCAAGACCGACAAGAACACCTGGGAGATCGCCGCGCCGGCGGACGGCGTGCTGCGCGCGCGGTATCTCGTGAACGCCGACGAGCTCTCCGTCCGCACCAGCCACCTGGACAGCACCCACGCCTTCGTCAGCGGCACCAGCGTGTTCATGTACCTGGACGGCCGCCAGGACGACGAGGTGCGGCTGGAGGTGCAGCCGCCGCAGGGGTGGCGGGTGACGACGGCGATGGAGGAGACGGCGCCGAACGTGTTCCGCGCCGCGCACTACGACGAGCTGGCCGACAGCCCGCTGGAGATCGGCACGCACGCGGTGATCGACTTCGAGGTCGACGGCGTGCCCCACCGCTACGCCATCTGGGGGCGCGGCAACTACGACGCGCAGCGGCTGATCGCCGACACCACGAAGATCGTCCGTGCGGAGAAGGCGCTATTCGGCGAGCTGCCGTACCGCGCGTACACCATCATCCTCCACCTTATCCCCGGCGGCTCGGGCGGGCTGGAGCACCGCGACTCCACGGTCCTCGTCGCCGACCGGTGGAGCTTCCGCGGGCCGCAGTACGAGAGCTTCCTGGCCCTGGTCGCGCACGAGCTCTTCCACGCGTGGAACGGCAAGCGCATCCGCCCGGCCGTGCTGGGCCCGTTCGACTACGTGCGCGAGGCGTACACCCGCGAGCTGTGGGTGGTCGAGGGGATCACGACCTACTACACGGACCTCATCCTGCGCCGCGCGGGGATCCTCAACCCGCAGCGCTACCTGGAGAAGCTGGCCGAGCAGGTCACGCGATTGATGGCCATCCCCGGGCGGCTGGTGCAGCCGCTGGAGGACGCCAGCTTCGACGCCTGGATCAAGTTCTACCGGCCCGACGCGAACAGCGCGAACGCCACCATCTCCTACTACCACAAGGGGGGATTGGTGGCGCTGCTGGCGGACCTGGAGATCCGGCGCGCCACGGGGAACGAGCGCTCGCTGGACGACGTGATGCGCGCGCTCTGGGCCGGGCACGGCCGCCCCGACGTGGGATTCCCCGAGCGCCGGGTGGAGGAGCTGGCGTCGGAGGTGGCGGGGACCGACCTGCGCCCGCTCTTCGACCGCTGGCTGCGGAGCGCGGAGGAGCTGGACCTGGCGCCGGGGCTGGCCGCGGCGGGGCTGGAGCTGGTTCCCGCGCACGAGGTGCGCCCGCCGCCCGCGCCCGGCCAGCCGCCCCGCCCGCCCGCGGAGCCGCAGCGCGAGGCGCGCATCGGCTTCCAGTTCAAGTACGAGGGGGGGAAGACGGTGGTGGGCAACGTGCTGGCCGGGACCCCCGCCTGGCGCGCCGGCGTGGCCGCGGGCGACGAGGTGGTGGCGCTCGACGGCCTGCGCGTGGACGCGATGAGCCTGGGGATGCGGCTGCAGGAGAAGGCGCCGGGGAGCACGGTGCAGCTCACCGTGTTCCGCCGCGACGAGCTGACGACGCTGCCGCTTTCCGTGGAGTTCGGCCCGCCGCAGCGCCTGGCGCCGAAGAGCGTGGAGAACCCCACGCCGGAGCAGCGGGCGTTGCTGGAGCACTGGCTGCGGCAGGATCCGCCCGCGCCATCTCCCGCTACGACGGTGGCATCGCCTGGCTGAGGCATCCTCCGCGCCTCCCGGGCGTCGCTGGATCACACGGGGCGCCGCGAAAACGTGGAGAATCCGTCGCGCGACTCCGCGACTCCGCGTCTCCGCGTGAGATCCATCTTCCCCGGATCGATCGGAAAAACGACGAAGCTCCGCGGATGAGCCGCGGGGCTTCGTCGTTTCTTCATCTACCGAAAACGCGGTTCACTGCCGCGGCGACGCGGGCGGCGAGGCGAGACCGCGCTGCTCGAGCAGCGGCCCCACCTGCGGGTCGCGGCCGCGGAAGGCGCGGTAGAGCGCGCCCGGCTCCACGGTGCCGCCGCGGGACAGGATCATGTCGCGGAAGCGCTGGCCGTTGGCGCGGGTGAGCCCGCCGTGCTCGGTGAACCAGGCGAAGGCGTCGTCGTCCAGCACCTCGCTCCACAGGTAGGCGTAGTAGCCCGCCGCATAGCCCCCGCCCCAGACGTGCGCGAAGTAGCTGGTGCGGTAGCGCGGCGGCACCTCGTCGATCGCGACGCCGTAGCGGGCCAGGGCCTGCTTCTCGAACGCATCCACGTCCTGCGGCGGCGCCGACGCGGGAAGCGTGTGCCAGGCCATGTCCAGCAGCGCGGCCTGCACCAGCTCGCTGGTCTCGAAGCCGGAGTTGAAGGTGCGCGCGCGCTTGATCTTCTCCACCAGCTCGGCCGGCATGGGCGCGCCGGTCTGGTAGTGGCGGGCGTAGTGCGCGAACACGGCCGGGTCGGTGGCCCAATGCTCGTTGAACTGCGACGGGAACTCCACGAAGTCGCGCGGCACGCTGGTGCCCGAGAGGGTGGGATACTGCGCGTTCGAGAACATCCCGTGCAGCGCGTGCCCGAACTCGTGGAACATGGTGCTGACGTCGTCGAAGGTGAGCAGCGCGGGCTGCCCGGCGGCCGGCTTCTGGAAGTTGGCCACGTTGTAGACCACGGGAAGCGTGCCCATCAGCCCCGACTGGTCCACGAAGTTGTCCATCCACGCCCCGCCGCCCTTGTTGTCGCGCTTGAAGTAGTCGCAGTAGAACAGGGCCAGCGGTTTGCCGTCGGCGTCGAACACCTCGAACACGCGCACGTCGGGGTGGTAGACGGGGATGTCGTGCCGCTCGCGGAAGGTGAGCCCGTACAGCTGGCTGGCGGCGAAGAACACGCCGTCCCGCAGCACGCGGTCCAGCTCGAAGTACGGCTTCACCTGCGACTCGTCGATGGCGTACTCGGCGCGCCGCACCTGCTCGGCGTAGTGCTGCCAGTCCCACGGCGCCAGCGTGAAGCCGCCGTGCTCGCGGTCGATCTGCTGCTGGATGCGCCGCGCCTCGGCGCGCGCGCGGGCGTTGGCGGGCGTGGCCACCTGCGTCAGCAGCCGGATGGCCGCGTCCGGCGTCTTCGCCATCTGGTTGTCGAGCGAGTACGCCGCGTACGTCGGGAAGCCCAGCAGCTGCGCCTTCTGCGCCCGCAGCTGCGCCAGCCGGCGGATGAGCTCGCGCGTGTCGTTGGCGTCGCCCTGCTCGGCGCGCCGGGCCGAGGCCTCGAAGACGCGCTGGCGGAGCGCCCGGTTCTCCAGCGACACCTGCACCGGCTGCTGGGTGGTGTTCTGCAGCGGCAGCACCCACTTCCCGTCCAGCCCGCGCTGGTGCGCCGCCTCGGCCGCCGCGGCGATCTGCGCCTCGCCGAGCCCCGCCAGCTCCGCGCGGTCGGACACCACCACCGCCGCGGCTTTCGTGGCCGCCAGCAGCCGCGTGGTAAAGGCGGTGCTGAGCGTGCTCTCCTCGCGGTTCAGCTCACGCATCCGCGCCTTGCCGGCCTCGGACAGGTTGGCGCCGGCGCGGACGAAGCTCTGATGGTAGCGCTCCACCAGCCGGTCCTGCTCGGGGGTCAGGCCCAGCGAGGCGCGGCGGTCGTACAGGCTCTTCACCCGCTGGAAGAGCCGGTCGTTCAGGTAGATGGCGTCGCTGTGGGCGGCCAGGCGCGGCGCCTCCTCGGTCTGCACGCGCTCCAGCGTGGAGTCGCTGTTGGCCTGGACCACGGCGCCGAAGACCTTGGACACGCGCGTGAGCAGCTGCCCGGAGCGCTCCATCGCCACGATGGTGTTGTCGAAGGTCGGCGCGGCGGCCTGCCCGGCGATGGTCTCGATCTCGGCCAGCTGCTGGCGCATCCCCTCTTCCAGCGCCGGCTGGTAGTCCTGGTCGCGGATCAGGTCGAAGCGCGGCGCCTGGTACGGGAGCGTGCTGGCGGTGAAGAACGGGTTCTCGCGCGCGGGCGCGGCCGCCGGCGCGGGCGATCCGGAGCCGGCGGGCGCCGCGGGGGCGCCGGTGTTCGCGGCCGCGGGCGCGCAGCCGGCCAGCGCCAGCCCGGCGGCGACGATCGGCAGACGGGGACGAAGCATGCGGATGTTTTCCAATCGGGTGCGGGAAGCGGGGCGCCGGGGCGGGCCGGCGCGATCCGGTCCGGTACGGATGCGCGGCGGACTCCGCGCCCGCCGCGTTGCGCGGATACGCGGAGCGGGCAGCAAAGTTCCGGCCGCGCGGCTGAGCCCGGCCGCCGACGGGGCGGGGAAACGGATGGAAGCGTGGGTTGACCCGGGCGGCGGAATGGTTTAGCTTAGGTGCTCTTCGGCCGCGTTTCGGCGCGGACGGAGACCGGGGTTCGGGACGTGGCGCAGCCCGGTAGCGCACCTGAATGGGGTTCAGGGGGTCGCCGGTTCAAATCCGGCCGTCCCGACTGGTTTAAGTGAAGGCCCTGCATCGGTTTACGATGTGGGGCCTTTTCACGCATACACCACCCGAAACGGCCCCTGGTGTATGTGGTAGTGTATGTGGCGCATCTCCGGGGGCTCTCTGCCGGAATATCAGGGGGTTCCCCGGGCAGAGAAGCGCTGCGCGGCGCGGCGGGGACCAGCCCGCCAAACCTACGTTGCGGGCCGGGCATCGCCGTTGAGGCTCTGCCGTCCGACGCTTCGGTGCCGACCCGGCGGCGCGTTTCCGCGGTCTTGGCGAGAATCTCCGGGCGGTCGCGCTGCTGGTACTTCTTCCGGCGGGTATCGGAGCTTCGGTGGCCGGTGGCACTGTTCAGCACGCGCTCGTCCGATTCGAAGTCCTCGCAGACGTCACTTGCCTTGCGACGGATCCCGTACCACCCGCGGCCCTCCATCGGCATGCCCCCAGCAACGCGTTCGAGCTGGTGGAACATGTCCGTCATCGTGCGCTTGTTGATAGGCTGGTCGGGACCGTCCGTGCGGGCCCGGCGGACCGGCTCGATCAGCGCGGCTTGACCTTTTCGCGGAGGCCGGCTCGGCGTCACGTCGTAGCGGAGGCGACCCGCCTGGAAGACGGAGTAGTCGGCGCGCACCCCGTCCTGGAACTCGCGTTCGAGGTCGCGAAGGTATCCCGCCAGGGCACTGTCGATCGCGGCACGCTCTTCCGGCGTGAGGTCACGCTTGACCCCCAGGAGGGAACACCTGATCGGGCTGCGACCCCGCTCGAGGCTGTCGCCTGTCTCTGCCGGTCGGATCGGGTTCGTGCGATGGACCACGCGGCCGCGCCGGGACGGCTCATCTCCCCGCGAGCCGTTTCGTCACGGCGTGCCGAAGTAGCTCTGACGCCCGCCTCGGCGGCGGATGTCGCAGGTGGCGCAGTGGAAGCCCCCGCCCAGGCTGCCGAAGTTCCGGAACGGCACCGGGATCGGCTCGAAGCCGTGGCGCTTCAGGAAGGCGATCATCGGTGCCTCCGCCGCCTCCACCACCACGCGCGTCTCGTCCAGGCTCAGGACGTTCACCGACAGCCACCTGCTGGTGAAGTAGAAGGGGTGGTCGTCGGGAACCGTCGGCTCGGGCGCCTCCAGGATCTCCCAGCCGCGGAACATGGCCGGGAGCATGGAGCGGCCGACGCGCTCCGGGTTGATCATCAGCCGTTCCGGCGCCAGAGGGATGAAGCTGGCGTCGATGTGCATCGCGTGCGGGTCGTCGAACTCGAGCACGTGGATCCGGTAGTCGGGCCCCAGATGCCGGGCCAGCCAGTCTACCCCGAACCGGTTGGTCACGTGGCTCAGCTGGACGAAGATGTCGGTGCCCATCCGGCAGAAGTCCGCCGCGTCGAACACCGGTTCGGCCTCGGTGATCACGCTGCGCCCCCGGTTCACGTCGAACTCGGTGTCGGGGATGTCTGCGTTGTAGAAGCCGTCGGCCAGCTCGGGCTTGGGGGCGGCCGTCCAGCGGGCCCCGGCGGCGAAGTACTCCTTGATCAGCCTGCGGTAGGCGCGTGTCTCGAAGTAGCGGCTCCGCCAGGCCATCGGCGCTTCGATGATCTCGTCGCCCACCACCAGCAGGCAGTCGCGCGGCATGGCGCCGTACATCCCGGTGACCGGCCCGAAACGATGGGTCGAGAACGGGGCCTGCCAGTCCACCGGGTCGGGGCGGCGCACCGTGATTCCTTCCTTTTCCAGCATTCGCGCGAACGCGTCCAGCTCACGGGCGGCCGCGACAAGCAGGTCGGCCGGAAAGGACTTGCCGCCGTGGGCCTTGAACCATGGCCAGTGGCGGCGGGGGATGGTGGCGGCCAGGACCGGGTGCCATTCGGGCACGCAGGCATGGTCGGCGCGGCCGACGATCACCTCCTCCAGCGGATCCCATTCCGTGAAGCTGCTCACCGGCGACGGGATCGGCGGGCCGGCCGCGGGGTCGGTGTAGATCGCGGAGCGGGGGACGTGGCGCGCCGCCGGGAGGGAAGTCCGTTGCATTCGACGTCTTACCGGGTCTTATGCGGGAGGTTGGGATGCTGGGGCGGGCGCTCTCACCCGCCCGGACGGCCGATCCCCCGCGTTCCACATGGCGCCTCTCGCCTGATGTAGCGAAAGGCGCGACGATCGGACATACATCATGGACTCTCTTCCGGCCCGTGGATGAGCGGCAAGCGGTATCCCCTGTCCCGGGCGGTAGCAGGACAATCGCCGGCGCAAGGATTCCACGCGCGCAGAAGCTCCGCATCCGCCGCGGTCCGCCCCCCGCCCATGCGTCACCCGTGCCGGACGAAGGCTTCCGTGCCGGCGCGGAGATGCTCCACGATGCGGCCGAGGTCCTCACGGGTGGTGATGAGCGGGGGCGCGAGGCGGACGCAGGGGTAGATGCGCCGCAGCCCGCCGGAGCGGCGGACTCCGGCCATGCTCTCCGTGTACACTCCGTGTTCCACCAGCCTGCCGCGGAGCGCGGTGACGGCCGGCGCAACCCTCTCCGTGACCTCGATCCCGTTCAGATAGCCCAGCCCGCGCACCTCGGTGTAGACCTCGGGAAAGCGCTCCACGATCTCGCTGCGGAGGAGTTCGCGGAACTCCGCGCCCAGCACGCGGGAGCGCTCCAGCAGCCCCTCATCCACGATGTGCTCCAGCCCGCGGCGGATCACCGCGCAGGTGAGGGGGCGCAGGTCGGAGGTGGTCACCGCCCCGATCGGCCGCACCGTGAGCTCGCGGCGGGCGATCACCAGCGAGGTGGAGAGCACGCCCATCCCGAGGCTCTTCCCCACCACCGTGACGTCCGCCGGGATCGGGCCCTGCTCGTCGGCCATGGCCAGGAGGCGCCCCGTCTTGGCGAACGTGAGCACCTCGTCCGCCACCAGGATCACGCCATGCTCGCGGCAGAGCCCGGAAAGCCGCCGCAGGTAGCCGGCGGGCGGAACCAGGATGCCGGCGTCTCCCTGGACCGGCTCCACGAACACGGCGGCGAGGGTGTGCCCGCTGCGGGCGAAGAGCTCTTCCAGCATCCCCGGCTCGCCGAAGGGGATGTGCGTCACGTCCAGGCCGTACGGTCCTTCCCGGCTCCATTCCGGGAGTCCGTGGCGGAAGTAGGGCCGGTTCAGGAGCGATGCGGCGCCCGCGGTCCAGCCGTGCCAGGCTCCCTCGAAGGCCAGGATGGTGCGGCGCTCGGCGTACCCTTCGCGGACGGTGCGCCGGCCGTGGTCGACCCGGCTCTCCACCACCAGGCGGAGCGCCAGCTCCAGCCCCTCCGAGCCCGAGTTGCGGCCGCTCACGTGGTAGCGCCCGCCGCGGTACTCGGGGCCGAGCACCCCCTCCTCGCCGAACAGCAGGTCCAGCAGCTTCGCGCGCTCCAGCGAGCCGACCTCGTCGCTGACGTACCCCACCCGCTCGACCGCCTCCGACAGGGCGCGCTTGATGACGGGATGGCCCGCCCCCAGGCAGGCGCTGGCGTAGGCGCCGCTGGCGTCCACGAGCTCGAAGACGCGCCCCGCCTGCGGGCCCTCCAGCGCGGCGACGCGCTGGAGGATCCCCTTCGCCTCCAGGCAGGCGACCGGGAAGCGCTGGCCGCCGTAATGGTCCATGTGCAGGGCCGCGCCGGCCCGCAGCTGCCGCAGGGTCTCGGGCTTCAGGGTCTCGCTCACGGTTTCCTCGACGATCGACATCGCTCGCTCCAGAGGCGTGGTGTGGAACGAAGCCCGGACGGACGCCCGCGACGACCGTCACGGCCGGATTGGTCACGAGTTCCTGATGCGATTCACTTGAGAGAACATATCCGCTTCCGCCCGCGCGCAACGCCCGCGCCGCACTCCGGGGAGCACTGGCCGGCACTACCGGGCCGTGCGGCTTCCCGGCGGGTCCCCCGCCTACACGGCCTGCCCGCGCTCGGCCTCGTCGGCCAGTGCCAGCTCCGAGAGTCGCACGTCGGCGCTCCCGGCGACCTGGGCGAGGAGCTGCTCCAGGTGCCCCAGCATACGGACGATCGTGGGTCGCTCGAACAGCTCCGTGCTGTAGATCAGCCGGCCCTCCAGCCCGTGGGAGGTTTCCGCCAGGTCCAGGCAGAGGTCGAACTTGGACGTCTGGATCACCACGTCGGCCCACCGGACGCTCAGCCCCTCCAGGCCGAAGTGGTAGCGCTCGTTGTTCTGCAGGGCGAAGCTGGCCTGGAACAGGGGCGCGGGGCTGAGGGTGCGCTCCGGCCTGAGCTCGGCCACCAGCCTGGCGAAAGGCACCTCCTGGTGCTCGAACGCGCCCAGCGTGGCCTCGCGCACGCGCCTTAGCGCCTCGAGCACCGTGGGATCGCCGCCGAAGTGGGCACGCAGCACGAGCGTGTTGACGAAGAATCCGATCAGCCCCTCCACCTCGCGCCGTGTCCGGCCGGCGGCCGGGCTGCCGACCACGACGTCGTCGCTCCCGGAATACCTGCTCAGCAGCACCTGGAAGCTTCCCAGCAGCACCATGAACAGGGTCAGGCCCTCGCGGCGCGCCAATGCCTCCAGCCGCCCGGTGAGCTCGGCGGAAAGCCGGACGGGCAGGTAGGCGCCCTGGAAGGTCTGTACCGCCGGGCGGGGATGGTCGGTCGGAAGCTCCGGCAGCGCCTGGATGCCCGAGAGATGCGTCCTCCAGTATGCCAGCTGCCCTTCGAGAGCGCTTCCCTGCAGGTGCCCTCGCTGCCAGACCGCGTAGTCGCCGTACTGCACCGGCAGCTCCGGGAGCGGCGACTCGCGCCCTTCCCGGTACGCCCCGTACAGCGCGGAGAGCTCGCGGAAGAAGATGACCGTGCTCCATCCGTCGGTGACGATGTGGTGCAGGGTGAGCATCAGCACGTGCTCCTCGCGGCCCAGCCGCAGCAGCTTGGCGCGGAGGAGCGGACCGGTCGAGAGGTCGAAGGGAAGCGCCGCCTCCGCGGCGCACCGGCACCTCGTCTCCGCCGCACGCTCCGCTTCGTCCAGGCCCGTGAGGTCCTCCACCGGCAACGGGAAGCCGTCGAAGGGAACGACGACCTGCACCGCCTCTCCCTCCTGCTCGCCGAACACCGTGCGGAGCGCTCCGTGCCGCCGCACGACCTCGCCAAGGGCGCGCTGGAGCGCGGCCCGGTCCAGCGCGCCGTCCAGCCGGAGCGCGCAGGGAAGGTTGTACAGCGCGTTCCCGGGCTGCAGCCGGTCCAGAAGCCAGAGCCGCTCCTGCGAGAACGAAAGCGGGTAGGGCCCCGTGCGCCCGGCGGGAACCACCGGCGGCAGCGCCGGGAGCCCCGCGCGCCGCAGCGCATCCACCCGCCCGGCCAGCTCCGCCACGGTAGGGCCCTGGAAGATTGCGCGCAGCGGCACCTCGACGGCAAGCACCTCCCGGATCCGCGAGACCACGCGCGTGGCCAGCAGCGAGTGCCCTCCCAGCTCGAAGAAGTCGTCGTGCACGCCGACGCGCTCGTGGCGCAGCACCTCTGCCCAGATCCCCGCCAGAAGATCCTCCGTGGCTGTCCGCGGCGCCACGTACGCGAGCTCCGCGTCCCACTGCGGCGGCGGCAGCGCCCGCCGGTCGGCTTTTCCGCTGCCGGTCAGCGGCATGCGCTCCAGCGTGACGATGGCACCCGGCACCATGTACTCCGGCAGCTGCGCCCCCAGGTGCGCCCGCAACTCCGCCGGGGAGAGCCCCTCCCCCTCGCCGGCAACGACGTACGCCACGAGCCGCTGGTCACCCGGGGCACGGTCCCGCACCACGGCCACCGCATCGCGCACCGCCGGGTGCGCCCGCATCGCGGCCTCGATTTCGCCCAGCTCGATGCGGATGCCCCGCACCTTCACCTGGTGGTCGGACCGGCCCAGGTATTCCAGCTCCCCGTTCGCCGTCCACCGCGCCCGGTCGCCCGTCCGGTACAGGCGCTCCCCGGGGGTGCTGGCGAAGGGGTCGGGGACGAAGCGCTCCGCCGTTGCCGCCGGGCGCCCGATGTACCCCCGCGCCAGCCCGTCGCCGGCCAGGTACAGCTCCCCCGGGGCCCCCACCGGCACCGGCTCCATCCCCGCGCCCACCACGTACATCCGCGTGTTCCAGATCGGGCGGCCGACGGAGACCCGCTCGCCCGGGGCATCGCCGGCCGAGCGGAGCGGATGGTGGGTGCTTTCCGAGGCCGCCTCGGACATCCCGTACACGTTCAGGAGGACCGCCCCGGGAACCGCCTTCGCGAAGCGGCGGGCCAGCTCGGGAGGGAGCGTCTCGCCGCCGCTCACCACCACCCGCAGGCGCGGGCAGCGCTCGCCCAGCCGCGGGTACCGGTCGAGCAG
This sequence comes from Longimicrobium sp., assembly GCF_035474595.1. Classification (NCBI taxonomy): domain Bacteria; kingdom Pseudomonadati; phylum Gemmatimonadota; class Longimicrobiia; order Longimicrobiales; family Longimicrobiaceae; genus Longimicrobium; species Longimicrobium sp. Next base: position 66,043 of record NZ_DATIND010000116.1, on the reverse strand, counting down.
CGCCCGCAGGAGGGAGGGAACCAGGACGATCCGCGTCACGCCGTGCCGCGAAAGGATGGCGGCGAGCGCCTCGGGGTCGCGGGCGTCCTCGTCCGGGGCGAGCACCGAGGGAACGCCGGCCAGCAGCGGCGCGAAGACCTCCACCACCGAGTCCACGAAGGCCAGGGAGGACTTCTGGCAGCATACCTCGCCGGGCGCGAACGGGTACTCGCTCCACCCCCAGGCGAAGCGGTTGAGGATGGCCCGGTGGGTCCCGAGCACGCCCTTGGGCGTGCCCGTGGATCCCGAGGTGTAGACGACGTACGCCAGGTTCTCCGGGTGCACCGGGGCGTGCGGTTCTTCCGGGGTGCCGGCCGCGCCGGCTGCGTCCGGGCGCACCACCTCCACCCCGCACTCGCCCAGCCGCTCGGCCGCGGCAGCGTCGGCCAGGAGGAGCGCCGCGCCCGAGTCGGCCAGCATGTAGCGCAGCCGCTCCCGGGGGTAGGCGGGGTCCATGGGCACGTACGCGCCCCCGGCCCTCAGGACACCGAGAAGCGCGACCACCAGCTCCGGCGTGCGGTGCATGCACACGCCCACGCGCGTCTCCGGCCCCACGCCGCGCCCCCGCAGGGCGGCGGCCATCCGGCCGGACCGGCGCTCCAGTTCGGCGTACGTCACCCGCTCGTCCCCCCAGAAGAGCGCGGGGGCGTCCGGCGTGCGGCTCGCCTGCGCGGCGAACAGCTGGTGCAGGCACACGCCTGCCGGGTACGGCCGCACGGTGGCGTTCCACGCCTCGAGCACCTGCGAGCGCTCGGCTCCGCGCAGCAGCGACAGCTCCGCCAGGCGCCGCTCCGGGCCGGACGCCATCGCCTCCAGCACGCTCTCCAGGTGTCCCGCCAGGCGCGCCATCGTGGCGGCGTCGAAGAGCGCCGCCCGGTAGACGAGCACTGCGTCCAGGGTCTCCCCGTCCTCGGTGACGACCAGGTCCAGGTCGAACTTGGCCACGCGCTCGCCGCCGCCGAACGGCTCCACCGCCACCTCGCCCAGCCGCAGCCCCTCGTGCCACCTGCCCTCGCGGTGCAGGGCGAAGGTCGACTGGAAGAGGGGGGTGTGCGTCAGGCTGCGCGCCACGCCCAGCTCCTCGACCAGCCGCTCGAACGGCAGCTCCTGGTGGTCGTACGCCCCCAGCGCCCCCTCGCGGACCCGCGCCAGCAACTCCCGCCAGGTGAGCTCCGCGGCCAGCTCCGTCCGCAAGGGCAGCATGTTGACGAAGAAGCCGATCAGCCCCTCCACCTCGCGCCGGCCCCGGTCCGCGACGGGGGTGCCCACGACCACGTCGTGCTGCCCGGCATAGCGGCCCAGCAGCGCCTGCCACCCCGCCAGCAGCGTCATGAACAGCGTCGCTCCCTCGCGGCGCGACAGCTCCCGCAGCTTCCGCGACAGCTCGGGCCCCAGGACGAACGCGTGCGCCGCCGCACGCGGGCTCTGCCCCACGGCGCGAGGACGATCGACCGGGAGCTCCAGCAGGGGCGGCGCAGCCGAAAGGCGGTCCCGCCAGTAGGAGAGATGCGCCTCCAGGCTCTCGTCCCGCAGCCAGGCGCGCTGCCAGACGGCAAAGTCGGCGTACTGCACCGGAAGCTCCGGCAGACAGGGCGCCTCGCCCCGGGCGAACGCGGCGTAGAGCGTGGAGACCTCGCGCACCAGCACCTGCATGCTCCATGCGTCGCTGGCGATGTGATGCAGGCCGATGCAGAGCACGTGGTCGTCGTCCGCCAGGCGCAGCAGCAGGGTGCGCAGGAGCGGGCCGGAGGCCAGGTCGAAGGGCCGCAGCGCCTCCGCGGCGGCCTGCCGCTCCGCCTCCCGCTCCCGTGCCGCGGCGGAAGCCTGGCCCAGCTCCACCACCGGTAGCGGCACCGGCGCCGGCGGGTGGATCACCTGCACCGGGCCGGGGTTGCCGTCCTGGAAGCCGAACGTGGTCCGCAGCGTCTCGTGCCGCCGCACCAGCGCGTCCAGGCTGTCTCTCAGCGCCGGCACGTCGAGTGCGCCGCGCAGGCGCAGCGCGAAGGACATGTTGTAGGCCGCGCTGCCCGGATCGATGCGGTCCAGCAGCCAGAGCTGCTGCTGCGCGAACGACAGCGGCGGCGGGTCCGTCCTGGGGGCGGGTTCGATGGGCGGCGCCACGGGAGCGCCGGCACTCCTCAGCGCCTCCACGCGTCCGGCCAGCTCCGCCACCGTGGGCGACTCGAACAGGAAGCGCTGCGGCAGCTCGGTCCCGAACGCCTGCCGCGCCCGCGAGATCACCCGCATGGCCAGCAGCGAGTGTCCACCGAGGTCGAAGAAGTTGTCCAGCGCGCCCACGCGCTCGGCACCCAGCACCTCGCACCAGATCCCGGCCAGCACCTCCTCCACCGGCGTGCGCGGCGCCACGAACGCCTCTCCCGCCTCGGCGCCGGCGGCCTGGGGCTCGGGAAGCGCCCCGCCGTCCAGCTTGCCGTTGGCCGTCAGCGGGATGCGGTCCAGCGCGACGAACGCGGCCGGCACCATGTGCTCGGGGAGATGCTGCTTCAGCGCGTCGCGGAGCGTGGAGTGCGCGGGAGCGATCCCGCTGGGGACGAAGTAGCCCACCAGCGCCGCGTCGTCGCCCTCGCCGCGGACGACCACCGCCGCCTGGGCCACGCCGGGCTGCGCCAGGAGGACGGCCTCGACCTCGCCCGGCTCGATGCGGAAGCCGCGGATCTTCACCTGCTGGTCGATGCGGCCCAGGTACTCCAGCGTGCCGTCGGCGCGCCACCGGGCCAGGTCGCCCGAGCGGTACAGCCGCGCGCCCGCCCGGCCCGAGAACGGGTCGGGAACGAAGCGGCCCGCGGTGAGCGACGACCGGCCCAGGTAGCCGCGCGCCAGCCCCGCCCCGCCCACGTGCAGCTCGCCGGGAACGCCGATCGGCGTGGGATCGCCCGATGGGTCGAGGACGTAGGCGCGCAGGTCCGGGATCGGCACGCCCACGCGGCTCCCCGCCGCCGGATCGCGCAGCTCCGCGCCGGTGACGGTGTGCCAGGTCACGTGCACGGTGGTCTCGGTGATCCCGTACATGTTCGTCAGCCGCGGGCGCTTCGGCCCGTACCTGTCCAGCCACCCGCGCAGCGACTCGTACTGCAGCGCCTCGCCGCCGAAGACGACGAGCCGCAGGTGCCGGAGCGGCTCGGCCGCGTCCTCGTCCACCCGCGCGAGCGCGCGGAAGGCGGAGGGCGTCTGGCTGAGCGAGGTCACCCGCTCGCGGGCCAGCAGCGCGCGGAAGGCCACCGGGTCGCGGCTGACGTCGAACGGCACCACCACCACGCGGCCGCCGTAGAGCAGCGCGCCCCAGGTCTCCCAGACCGAGAAGTCGAAGGCGCAGGAGTGGAAGAGCGTCCACACGTCGCCGGGCCCGAACCCGAAGCTCTTCGCGGTGCAGTCGAAGAGCCGCAGCACGTTGCCGTGCGTCACGCCGACGCCCTTGGGCCGGCCGGTGGAGCCGGAGGTGTAGACGACGTACGCGAGGTTGGACGGATCGACCGCGACACCGGGATCGTCGGCGATCTCGTCGGCCGGCACATCCTCCAGCGGCACGACCTCGAGGTCGCCGGCCGGAACGCGGTCGCGGAGCGACGACTGTGCGAGGAGCACCCTGATCCCCGCATCCGCCGCCATGTAGGCCAGGCGCTCGGCGGGGTACGCGGGATCGAGCGCGACGTACGCGCCGCCCGCCTTGAGGATCGCGAGGATGCCGGTGACCAGGTCGAGCGAGCGCCCGGCGACCAGGCCCACGCGCGACTCGGTGACCACGCCGAGCGCGCGGAGGCGCCGCGCCAGGCGGTTGGCCCGCGCGTTCAGCGCCGCGTAGGTCAGCGACACGCCCTCGCAGGTGACGGCGACCGCGTCCGGCCGCGCCGCCGCCTGCGCCTCGAAGCGCTGGTGCAGCGCGCCGCCGGCCGGGCAGTGTTCGCCCGCCCCGCTCCACTGCCGCACGATCGTCTCCCGCTCCGCCGGGCCGACGACCGGCAGCGCCAGGGCCGGGCGCCCGGGGTGCGCGACCGCCCCGTCCAGCAGCACCCGCAGGTGCCCGGCGGTGCGCTCGATGGTGGCCGCGTCGAAGAGGTCGGTGGCGTATTCGATCATCCCTTCCAGCCCGTCGTCACCCCGGGCAAGGAAGAGCGACAGGTCGAACTTGGCCGTCCCGCCCCCGGTTTCCACCGGCCGGACGGTGATCCCCGGGAGCCGGAGCTCTCCGGCCGAGGTGTTCTGGAGCGCGAAGAAGGCCTGGAAGAGCGGGTTGTGCCCCAGGCTCCGTTCGGGATGCAGCTCCTCCACCAGCTTCTCGAACGGCACCTCCTGGTGCGCGTAGGCGTCCAGCGTGGTCTCGCGCACCCGCGCCACCAGCCCGCGGAACGTGGGCCCGCCCGACAGGATGGTCCGGAGCGCGAGGGTGTTGGTGAAGAAGCCGACGAGCCCCTCCACCTCCGGACGGGAGCGGTTGGCGACCGGGCTTCCCACCACCACCTCCTCCTGCCGTGCGTACCGGGCCAGGAGGAGCTGGAAGGCGGCCAGGAGCACCATGTACAGGGTGGCCCCCTCGCGCCGCGCCAGCGCCTCCAGCGCATCGGCCAGGGCGGCCGGGAGGGTGAAGCGGTGCAGCGCGCCCCGGTAGCTCTGCGCGGCGGGGCGCGGCCGGTCGGTGGGAAGCTCCAGCCGCGTGGGCGCGCCCGCCAGCCGCGCGCGCCACCACGCGACCTGTTCTTCCAGCGGCCCGCCGGACAGCTTCTCGCGCTGCCAGGCGCTGTAGTCCGCGTACTGCACCGGCAGGCCGGGAAGCGCCGCTTCGCCTCCGCCGCGGCGTGCCGCGTAGAGCGCCGACAGCTCGCCGAAGAGGATCCCCATGCTCCACCCGTCGGAGACGATGTGGTGCATGGCCAGGAAGAGCACGTGCTCCTCGGGGCCGAGCCGCAGCAGCGCCGCCCGGAAGAGCGGCCCCCGCTCCAGGTCGAACGGGGTGCCGGCCCAGCGGCGGAGCCGTTCGGCGGCCGCGGCCTCGCGGCCGGCACCGGGGAGCGCCGAGAGGTCCTCGAGGGGAAGCGGGACGGGCGCGGCGGGAAGGACCCGTTGCTCGGGCTCTCCGTCCACCGCCCGGAACACGGTGCGGAGGGGCTCGTGCCGGAGCACCACTCCCGAGAGCGCCGCCGCCAGCGCGTCGGTGTCCAGCGGTCCCGAGAGGCGCCGGGCGGCCGTCACGTTGTAGAGGGGGAGCCCCGGGTGGAGGCGGTCCAGGACCCACAGGCGCGTCTGCGCCGCTGAGAGCGGGAGGGGACGGTCACGCCGGACGCAGGGAATCGCCCCCTCGGGGTCGCTCGCGCCCGCGCGCTCCGCGTCCACCGCGCGGGCGAGGGCTTCCACGGTGGGCGCCTCGAAGAGCGCGCGCACCGTCAGCCCCACGCCGAAGCGGGCGCGCACGCGCGAGACCACGCGTGCGGCCAGCAGCGAGTGGCCGCCCAGCTCGAAGAAGTCGTCGTCCACCCCTACCGGTCCGCGCCCCAGCACCTCGGCCCAGATCGCCGCCACCCCCTCCTCGGCAGGGGTCCGCGGGGGCACGTGGCGCCGGGTGGCGGGCACGTCGCCGGGGTCCGGGAGCGCCTTCCGGTCCAGCTTCCCGCTCGGGGTCAGCGGAAGCCGGCCGAGGACGACGAACGCCCCCGGGATCATGTACTCCGGCAGGCTCCGCCGCAGGTGCGCGCGCAGCACCGCCCCATCGGCCTCGCCCTCCACGTATGCCACCAGCCGGCGGCCGCCGGCAGCGTCCTCGCGCGCCACCACGGCGCACTCGCGCACATCGGGGTGCCGGCGCAGCGCCGCCTCGACCTCGCCCGCCTCCACCCGGAAGCCGCGCACCTTCACCTGCGCGTCCTCGCGCCCCAGGAACTCCAGCGTACCGCCGGAGCGCCAGCGCACCCGGTCGCCGGAGCGGTACAGCCGCGCCCCCGGCGAGGTGCAGAAGGGATCGGGAACGAACCGTTCCGCGGTGAGCCCCGGCCGGCCTACGTAGCCGCGCCCCACCTGGGCGCCGCCGATGCACAGCTCGCCCGGCACGCCGACTGGGACGGGGCGCAGCCCCGCGTCCAGCACGAACGAGCGCGTGTTCGGCACCGGACGTCCGATCGGCACCACCGCGGCGTGGACGTCGTCTTCCGCGCAGCGGTGGACACACGCGTCGACGCAGCACTCCGACGGACCGTAGAGGTTGACGAGGCGGGCCTGCGGAAGGAGCTCCGAAAGGCGCCGGCACAGCTCGCCCGGAAGCGCCTCGCCGCCGCAGACCACGTAGCGCAGCGACGTGCATCTCCCGAACTCCGGCTCCTCCAGCAACGCCCGCAGGAGCGACGGAACGAGCGGCAGCACGGTGATCTCCTGGCTCCGGAGGGTCTGCGCCAGGTACTGCGGATCGCGCTCGCCGTCGTGGCGGGCAAGGACCAGCCGGCCGCCGGCGAGGAGGGGCGCGAGGAGCTCCCAGACCGAGGCGTCGAAGGTGGCCGGCGCCACCTGCAGGACCCGGTCCGCCTCGTCCAGGGCCAGGTCGCCGAGGGACCAGCGCATCTCGTTGGCGAGCGCGGCATGCTCGATGGCCACCCCCTTGGGCGTCCCGGTCGATCCGGAGGTGTAGATCACGTACGCCAGGTTCCGCGGATCCGCCCGGCTCTCCGGGTTCTCCGCGCGTTCGCCCGCGGCCCGGGCCCACTCGCCGTCCACGCTCAGCACCTCGAGCCCCGCGCGGGACGGCAGCGAGGCGCGCAGCGTCTCCTGCGTCAGCAGCACCGCCACGGCCGCGTCGGCGAGCATCGTCTCCAGCCGCTCCGCAGGGTGGGCCGGGTTCAGCGGCACGTAACCGCCGCCCGCCTTCAGCACGGCCAGGATGGAGACCACCAGCTCCGGGCTCCGCTCCATGCAGATCCCCACCCGCGCCTCGGGTCCGACGCCGAGCGCGATGAGACGGTGCGCGAGCCGGTTCGCCCGGAGGTTCAGCTCCGCGCGGGTGAGCGCCCTGCCTTCGCAGACGACGGATACCGCGTCCGGCGCCCGCTCCACCTGCGCCTCGAACAGCCGGTGCACCGGGCTCGCGGCGGGATCGTCCGTGTCCGTGCGATTCCACTCCCCCAGCACGAGGCGGAGCTCCGGTTCGTCCAGGAGGTCGGCCTCGTCCCACCGCGCGTCCGGGCGCGCGGCCAGGGCGGCGAGCGCACGGGAATACCACCGCGCGATCGCGCGCGCCCGCGCCGCGCTCAGCCGCGCGGGATCGTAGTCCAGCTGCAGCCGGAGCGCGCCGTCGGCAAAGCCCACCGACGCGCCGGCGAAGAGGGGCACCTCCGTCTTCTGGAAGAAGCCGTCGGCCTCGAGCCGGACCCCGCCGCCGGCCAGTGCGTCGTAGACGTGGAAGTGGCTGAAGTTGAACGCCGCCTCGAAGGGGGTGCGCCCGCCCGCCTCGCGCACGATCTCGGCAAGGGGAAAGCGCCGGTGTGGCAGCACGGACTCCTCGGCGGCCCAGGCGCGGCGCACCAGCTCCCGCCACGTCTCCCCCTCCATCCGCACACGGAGCGGCACCGTGTTCAGGAACACGCCGAGCACCCGGTCGCCGTCCTCCAGCTCGGGCCGGCCGCTGGTCACGTACCCGGTCACCACGTCGCCGCGGCCGGCCATGAGCGCCAGCACGCGCACGTGGGCCGCCAGGAGCACGGTCTTGAGCGGCACCCCCGCGTCCGAGGCCACGCGCCTGAGCCCCGCCTGTGTTTCGGCCGGGAGGTCCACCCACAGGCACGGGGCCTCGTCCGGCGCCGGCTCTCCTTCCTCTCCCTCGCGCGGCGGGAGCGTGGCGGGCGGCGCGTCGTCCACCATGCGCCGCCAGAACTCTCGTGACGCATCGGAGCCCACGGCCTCGCGCTCCAGCGCCACGAAGTCGCGGAAACGCGCGGCGGGGGGCGGGCCCACGGGCGGCGCCACGCCGTCGCGCAGGGCGGTGAAGACCCGGACCAGCTCCGTCACCAGCGAGGCCACGCTCCACCCGTCGAGGAGCGCGTGGTGCTCGGCGAGGATCAGGCGGAACGCGTCGTCGCGGAGGAGGTGGACATGGAAGCGCAGCAGCGGCGGGACGGTCCAGTCGAAGCCGCGCCCCTTCTCGCGGTCCATCCACGCGTCCTGTCCGGCGGGGTCCAGGTGGCGCAGGTCGGCCACCGCCAGCGGGATCTCCACGCCGCGGTGGACGCGCTGGAGCGGCTCCGGGGTCGCGGCCAGGTCGAACGAGGTGCGCAGGACCGGGTGGCGCGCCGCGACCACGCGGAGCGCCTCGCGCATGGCCGCCTCGTCGAAGCGGGTGTGCACCCGGTAGGCGTTGAGGTTCTGGTACAGGAGCGACGCCGGATCGCGCTCGGTGTGGAAGAGCATGGCAAGCTGCACCGGGCTCGCGGGGTAGGCGTCCTCCACGTCGTCCGGGAGACCGCGCCGTGCTTCCGGATCGAGGAGCCCGAACGGCTCCGCGCGGGGCGCCGGCGCCGCCCCGGCGCAGACGCCGGCCGCGGCGAGCTCGCGCAGCGTCTGGTGCCGGAAGATCTGGGGGATGGAAAGCAAGAGCCCGCGGCGGCCCGCAGCGGCAACCAGCCGCACGCTCCGGATCGAGTCGCCCCCCAGCGCGAAGTAGTTGTCGTCGATCCCCACCCGGTCGACGCCCAGCACCTCGGCCCAGGCCTCGGCCAGCGCCGCCTCGGCGTGCGAGCGCGGTTCGGCGTACGGCGCCCGCGCAGCCGCACCCGCGTCCGGCGCCGGGAGGGCATCGCGGTCCAGCTTTCCGTTCCCGGTGAGCGGAAGCGCGTCGAGGGCCACGAACGCGGCCGGGACCATGTGCTCGGGGAGGATCGCCGCCACGTGCGCGCGCAGCTCCGCGGCCCCGGGAGCCGGGGCTCCGGGCGGGGCGGCCACATAGGCCACCAGCTGCTGGCCGCCCGCATCGCCGCGCGCGATCACGGCCGCGTGCGCCACGCCGGGGTGCGCCGCCAGGGCAGCCTCGATCTCGCCCGGCTCGATGCGGAACCCGCGGACCTTCACCTGCTGGTCGTTGCGCCCCAGGTACTCCAGCTCGCCGTCGGCGAGCCGCCGCGCCCGGTCGCCCGTCCGGTAGAGCCGCCCCCCCGCGCCCGCCTGGAACGGGTCGCGGATGAAGCGCTCGTCCGTGAGCTCCGGCCGGTTCAGGTAGCCGCGCGCCACCCCCGCGCCGCCCACGAAGAGCTCGCCGGGGGCACCGGGCGGTACGGGCTCGAGGTTCCGGTCCAGGAGGTACAGCGAGAGGTCGGGGATCGGCACGCCGATGGGGCTCCAGGCGCGCTCCAGGTCGGCGCGCGTGACCACGCGGTGGGTGACGTGCACGGTGGTCTCGGTGATCCCGTACATGTTCACCAGCCGCGGCCGCTCGTCGCCGTGGCGATCCATCCACGGACGGAGCGCCCGCGGGTCGAGCGCCTCGCCGCCGAGAACGACGTGCCGCAGCCGCAGCGCGGACGGGTCTGCGCCCAGCGCCAGGTCGGCGGCGACGAGCTGCCGGAAGGCGCTCGGCGTCTGGTTGAGGACCGTGACGCCCTCGTCCACGAGGAGGCGGTGGAAGTCGCCCGGCGAGCGGGTGGTCAGGAAGGGAACGACCACGAGCCGCCCGCCGTACAGGAGCGCGCCCCAGATCTCCCACACCGAGAAGTCGAACGCGGGCGAGTGGAAGAGCGTCCACACGTCACCCGCGCCGAATCCGAACCACTCCTCCGTGGCGTCGAACAGCCGCACGACGTTGGCGTGCGTGACCTGGACTCCCTTGGGCTTCCCGGTCGATCCCGAGGTGTAGATGACGTACGCGAGCGACTCGGGCCCCGGGCCGGCCGCCGGGTTCTCGCCGCTCTCGCGGGCGATCGCCCCGGCCTCGGCGTCGACGCACAGCACGGCGCCCCCGAACCCGGCCAGCCGGGGCAGGAGGTCGCTCGTGGTCACCAGCACGGCGGCGCCCGCGTCGCCGAAGACGAAGGCGGTCCGCTCGGCGGGGTACGCCGGGTCCACCGGGACGTAGGCGCCGCCCGCCTTCAGGACGGCCAGCACGGCCACCACCAGCTCGGCCGAGCGCTCCATCGCGATCCCCACCCGCGTCCCGGCGCCCACCCCCAGGGCGCGCAGCCGGTGCGCCACGCGGTTGGCGCGCGCGTTCAGCTCGCCATACGAGAGCGTGGCCCCCGCGAAGGTGACCGCCGACGCGTCCGGCCGCTCCGCCGCGCGCCGCTCGAAGCGGCGCCCGATCGACTCGGCCACGGGAAAGCTCCGGACGGCCCGCCCCGCCGCCAGCAGCGCCTCGCGCTCCGCGGGCCCGATCAGCGGGAGCCGCGAAAGCGGTCTGCCCGGGTCCGCCACCATCTCCTCCAGCAGGCGCGCGAAGTGGCCCAGCAACCGGTCCACCCACGCGGCGTCGAAGCGATCCGCGTCGTAGTGGATCCGCACCCGCAGCCGTTCCTCGGCCGCGACCTCCACCGTCAGCGGGAATCCCGGATGCCGCAGGATCCGCAGCTCCCGCCCGCCCCACTTTCCCCCCAGCGCGCGGAGGGCGGCGTCGAACGGCTGCGGCTGGAAGTTGACGACGGTGTCGAACAGCTCGACCCCGGGCGGAAAGCCCGCCCAGCGCCGGATGTCAGCGAGCGCGGCGTGCTCGTGTGAGAGAAGGGCGGCGGTGCGCTCGCCGATCTCGTCCAGCCACTCGATCACGGGCGTGCACGCCGGGAGCGGCACGCGGAAGGGCACGGTGTTGATGAGGAGCCCCACCATCGCGTCCGCTCCCTCCGCCGCGGCGCCGCGCCCGCCGCGCACCACCCCGAACACCGCCTCGTCGCTGCCGGTGTAGCGGCCCAGCAGGAGGGCCCACGCCCCCTGCACGAGGGTGTTGAGCCACACGCCCTGCTCCCGCTCGAAGGCGCGGAGCGCGCCGGTGACCCCGGCGGAAAGACGCAGCTCGCGCTCGCCGGCGGCCGGCTCCGCCGCCGCATCACGCGGCGCGCTCCTCCCCGCCGGCATGGCGGCCGGCGCCGGAAGGCCGCCGAGCAGCCCGCTCCAGTAGGCCTCGTCCGCCGCGGCGTCGCGTTCGCGCAGCCACGCGACGTGGTCGCGGAAGGGGCGTCGCTCCGGCGTTTCCGTCTCCTCCCCGGCCCCGTCGTACGCCGCGAACACCTCCTCCAGGACATGAGCGACCGATTTCCCGTCGAGGAGGATGTGGTGGAAGCTCCACACCAGGACGTACCCGCCGGCCATGCGGAAGAGCGCCAGCCGCATGGCGGGCGCCTGCGCCAGGTCGAACCCCCGGGCGCGGTCCTCGGCCAGGTACCGGTGCAGCCGCGCTTCCTGCCCGGACGGCGGGAGCCCCGCGCAATCGTGCTGCGCGATCGCCAGGCGGACTTCGGGAACGACCACCTGCAGCGGGTCCTGGACGTCCGCCCAGCGAAAGCGCGTGCGGAGGACGTCGTGGCGCTGCACGGCCCGCGACCATGCCCGCTCCAGCGCCCCCGGGTCCACGGGCTCGCGCATCCGGCAGACGACCTGCTCGACGTTGATCCCCGACCCCGGCGCCAGCAGGGTCTGGAAGAGCATCCCGTGCTGGAGGGGTGAGAGGGGGTACGAGTCCGTGCGGCGGACCGGCTCGACGATCGTCGTCGACATTCAGCGATACCTCGGGTCGGAGGATCCGGACTTCGCTCCCGGCCGGGCTACCTGGCAGGCGAGCGACACCCGGTCCAGGTTCCATCGTGCATCGGTACGGGTTCAGCGACTGGCTGCGCTTTCGCCCACCGCCCCCGCCCGCCATCCCGGGAAGCCCCTGAGAAACGCCGGATCGCCCAAGGCGGCGTACCCTGAGCCGGGCACCGGATCGTCGCCCGGCCGCATCCGCGCGGGGCTCTTCCGGGTCGCATGGCTTCAGGCAGGTAAGGGCGTCGCGGCCGGCGCGGGGGGGATCACCGGCAACGAGGACCCGGACACCGCGCGCTGCGGCTGCAGCCCCCGCGGCTGCAGCTTCAGCTCGGTGAACTGGTCGGAGTACGACGGGAAGTCGACGCCGCACGCACGGGCACAAACCCGCAGCCGTCCGTCCTGTACCGAGCCGCACGACCAGCTGCGTTCGATGGCGGAGAAGAGCGGGCCCTCCACGACCGCCCGCAGCCCGAGCGTCCGCGCGTCCAGCCGCTCGAAGCCGCCCGTCTGCCGCACCAGGTCCGCCATCTGCCGGTCGGCGTGCGCCGGGAAGCCGAAGAGCTCGGCTCGCGTCGCCTGCACGTACGTCCAGCAACATGGATAGGCGTGTCCCGTGGCGCTGACGAATACGCTCGCAGAGTCCAGCACGCGGCACCGGATGGGGGTGGCGGAGAAGAGCCCGTCCAGCGACCCGTAGCGTGCGATCAGCTCTTCGTACCTCACCATCGACGCGTTCACGAGCCCGGTGTCCTCCGGCGGCTCCAGGTACCCGACGACCGCCCCCCCGGCATCGAAGACGGGAAAGCGGTCGATGTCGGGCTGCCCCTGGACTTCCGGGATGTACTCGTACAGCGGCTCGAGGAACCGCGCCGTCTTTTTAACCGAGAACTCGCGGAACCCGAGCTCCTCGCTCAGCGCACGCGCGCCCTCGATGTCGGCTTCGTTGTGGCGGAAGGCAAGGAACTCCCAGCGCGCCTCGCCACCCGCCTGGATGAACGCACGCGCGTTGTCGACGACCTTCTGGAACGAGACGCCTCGCCGGTACGTCCCGTTCGTCTCCGCCAGCCCGTCGATGGCGAAGACCACGCGTCCGGGCGCGCCGAGGGTGTTCGCGAAGGACGCCCACCACCCCGGTGAACGGATCCCCCCGTTCGTGTACACCGTGATCAGGGCGTTCGGGCTCGCGCCGCGAACGTACGCGACGATCGCCGGAAGGTCCGCCGCGGCCGCCGGGTCGCCGTACGCCCCGCAGAGATCGAAGCCGGTGAGGGACGCCACGAAGGGCTCGGGAAGGATCGTCCGCACGTCGCCGATGCGCAGCTCTGCCCGGCCCAGCCCGGGGGCCGTCACTCCGCACGCGTTCCGGGCGCACATCGGGCAGCCGGCCTGGCATACCGTCGTGGGCTCCAGGTGTGCGTGGCGGATCTGGTCGTAGCGATACATGACATGCCTCCGTAGGGGTCCGGGCCATTATAGATATCGGGGGAGCGACCAGCAACGCGCCTTTCGGTCCGGCAACCCCGCGGGCGGCGGAGGGGGTGATCCCCGGAAGCGCGGCTCCGGCGGACAGCCCGCGCCCACGTCCCATCCGCCGCACGGACCGCAGCGGAGCCGTGGTGGGACCGGGCGGGAAGGCCCGGGGCCCGGACGATCGGCCCCCGCCTAGGCCGGGTCCGGAACGCCGCCGCCCCCCGCCTTCAACACGCCGCTCCGCACCAGTCCGCCCAGGTACCGCCGCAGCCAGCCGGCGTCCACCGGCGGGATGGCGCACCCCATCCGGTCCAGCAGCCGGTGCGTGTTCTCGTGCACGTACACCACGTTGCGCGACGACCTGCCCGTCCAGAACAGGCCGAGCGCCAGGTCGGGGTCGTGCGAGCCCTGCAACTCCTCGAACACCGTCCGGAAGTCCTTCTCGCCCGTGCTTTCCAGGGCGAAGCCCATTTCCCTGAGCCCCTCCAGGAGCGACGCGAACGGTACATCGTGCGTGGTGTCCACGTGGAACACCCCCGCGGCCAGCCCCGCCTCGAGCGAGATCCTGACGATGGCACGCGCCACCGCATCTACGGGGCTCAGCGCAATGCGCTCGTCCACCGCCCCGGGCAGCCTGCCGGCCTTGCAGATGGCCCGGAGCAGCTGCACCAGCCGGTTGTCGGCGGCGTTGCGCTGGAACTGCGCGGTGTCCAGGCGCCCGGACACGTTGCCGGAGCGGTAGATGTACGCCGGGCCGCCCTCCGCCCTGAACTGGAACACCAGCTTCTCGGCGCGGAACTTGGAGCGCTCGTACTCGTTCTGGAAGTCCTGCCCGATGTCGAGGCACAGCTCGGAGAACACCCTGGGCTCCCGGCTCCGGTTGACCCCGGCCACGGCCAGCGTGGACATGTGGTGCAGGTCCTTGGCCCGGTAGCTCGACGCCAGCCGGATCAGCCACCTCACCGCATCCACGTTGTGCCGCTCGAACCGCTCGGGGGGCCCGAAGAGCCGCGTGTCCGCCGCAAAGTGGTAGATCGCGTCGAGCCGCATCCCCATCTCCCGGAAGGCCCCGGCCGACAGCCCCAGCATGGGCTCCGCCACGTCGCCCGGCACCACCGCGACGCGCCCCGGGTCCGGCTCCGCCGCGGGGCCCAGGTAGTGCTGGTACGCCTCGGCGAGCCGGGCGCGCGCGGTGTCCGGATCGCCGCCGCGCACCAGGCAGTGGATGCGGGCGTCGGTCTGGCGGAGCAGCTCGTGCAGCACGTGCACGCCGAGGTAGCCGGTGGCCCCGGTGAGGAGGACCTCGCGGTAGCGCCTGGGCCGCCGCGCCGCCGTCTCCGGCTCCAGCGCGTGGGGCACGTAGGTCAACAGCCCGCTGCCGGTACGGTGGTCCACCACCACCCCGGCCTCCGCCCGCGGGGCCAGGCCGATCTCCCGGAGCAGGGCCTCGCGGGTGGCAAGCAGCACGCGGCTCATCCGCGCCACGTCGTGCCGGGCCCGCGAGAACGACAGGTCCACCACCAGCTCGCCGTTCACCGTCCGCGCCGTGAGCTTGAGATCGTGGACGCGATCGTTGGCCGGCCCCCGGGCGGGAGCGAGCGGGTACCGGGAGACGGTCAGGGGCAACCGGTCGTCCTGGCGGATGTGGAAACCGCCCAGGTAGTTGTAGCAGATCTCCGCCCGCAGCGGCCCCAGCCCCTTCCGGGCGGGCTCGCCGTACAGCTCCCCGTACGCCACCCCCAGGTTGGGAACGGCGGCCAGCGCCGCCCCGGCCGCCGCGATGCACTCGTGCGTTCCCTTTCCGGCCAGGTCCAGGCGTACCGGAAAGGTGGAGGTGAACCACCCCACGACGCGCGACACGTCCACGCCCTCGTCGAACGACGTGCGGCCGTGGCTTTCCACGTCCACCACCAGGTGGTCCCGGCCGGCCGCCCGGCCGTACGCGCAGGCGAAGGCGCCCAGCAGGGCCACGTGCGGCTGCGTGTCGGCCCTTGCCGGCAGGCGGACGGACAGCGCCTCGGTCTCGTCGGCCGGGAACCGCATCCACACCGTGCTCGCGTCCCTCTCCCGGTTCGCGCCGGCGTGCGCGTCCTGGCCGGCGGGCGGGTCGCCGGCCCGGCGCCAGCAGGCGAGGTCGGCCTCCAGCATCGGGCGGGCGCGGTTCACGTGGCGCACCCACTCCCAGAACCCCTCCGGCGAGGGAGGAACGTCCAGCGTGATGCCGCGGGCGTACGCACTGTAGAATCGCACCAGGTCATCCACGATGATCCGCCAGGACACGGCGTCCACCGACAGGTGGTGGCAGACGCCCAAGAGATGGTCTCCGCCGTGCTCCACCCTGAGCAGGCACACCTTGAACACGTCGCCGGTGGCCAGGCGGATCCGCTGGTTCAGCGCCTCGGAGGCCCGCTCCACCGCCGCGGCCAACCCGGCCGGACCGTCCACGACCCGGCACACGGTGAGGCACGGAGTGGCCGGCTGCCCGACCGTGCGTGCCCGCCACCCCTCCTCCGTTCTCCGGAAGCTGCAGCGCAGCATGGGGTGGAGCGCCAGGACCGACGCCAGCGCCCTGCCGAGCGTCTCCTCGTCCAGCGAGGCGGCGGACTGCAGGAGGAGCGCCTGGTTCCAGTGGTCCGGCTCCTCGAACCGCTGGCGGAAGAACCATCTCTGGGCGGCCGAGAACTCCGTGCTCTCGGTGAGCGGCGCCGGGTGGCCGCCGGCGGGCGGGGCATCGGCGTCCCGGATCGCCTCCACCAGGCCGCGGACGGTGGGGTGTCCGAGGAAGCGGGCGGGAGTGAGGCGGTAGCCGCGTACCTGCAGCTCCGAGATCACCTGGATGGCCGTGATCGAGTCGCCGCCGGCCGCGAAGAAGTCGGTCTCGTCGCCGAAGCGGCCGTGACGCAGGTGCATCCGCCACGCCTCGCGTACGTGCCGGCGGACCGGGTCGCCGGCGCCCGGCCCCGGCGGCTCGCCCGCGTGGCCGGGGAGGGCGTCGCGGCGCGCGAGCGCCCCGGCGACCGCGGCCTCCAGGCGCGCGACGTCCACCTTGCCGTTGGGGTTGAGCGGGAACTCCTCGAACCGCACCAGCCGCGCGGGCACCATGTAGCCGGGAACCCGCGCCCGCAGGTCGTTCACCACCCCCGCCTCGTCCACCGCGCCCGCCGCCAGGTAGGCGGCCACCAGCCGCGGCCGGGTGTCGCGCTCAACCAGGAATGCGACGGCGTCCTGCACCCCCGCGTGCGCACGGAGCGCGGCGGCCACGTGTTCCAGCTCCACGCGGTGGCCGTTGATCTTCACCTGGCGGTCCACCCTGCCCAGGAACTCCACCACGCCGTCGCCGTCCACCCGGCACAGGTCGCCCGTGCGGTAGAAGCGGAGGTCCCCTTCAACCCCCGTTACGAACCGCTCGCGGGTCTGGTCCTCGGCGTTGAAGTAGCCCAGGGCTACCGAGGGGCCGCCGATGTACAGCTCGCCGCAGGCATCCCGGCTCCGGAACGATCCCGAAGCGGTGCGCACGTACAGCCGGGTCTTGCCGAGCGGGCACCCGACCGGGACCGTGCCGCCGCGCACGGAGGCCAGGTCGCCCGGGCCGCGCAGCACGTGCACGGCCACGCCCACCGTTGCCTCGGTGGGCCCGTAGTGGTTGACCAGCACGCGGGCGATCCCCGAGCCGAGGATCGCGCGCGCCAGGCCCACGGGCAGCGCCTCGCCGCCCAGGACCAGGTACTCGAACGCCGCCCGGCCGCCCCGGGGCTCCGCCAGCCCCGGGAAGAGCGCCTGGAAGTGCGAGGGGGTGATCTTGAGGAAGCCGATCCCCCGCGACCGGGCGTACTCGCGGAACGCGCCCGCATCCCACCTCGTGTCGTCGTCGACCACGTGCAGCGTTCCGCCGGTCCAGAGCGAGAGCAGGATGCCCGTGTTGCCGAGGTCGGCCGACAGCGCGCTCACGTGCGCGTAGCCCAGCGGCCGCCGGATGGCCAGCCGGCCGGCCATCGACCGGGTGTAGTGCCGGAGGTTGGCGTGGGTGACCTGGACGCCTTTGGGTACTCCGGTGGAGCCGGAGGTATAGAGGACGTACGCCACGTCCCCGGGGGCAGGCAGCGCGTGGGGGACCGCCGCGCCCGACCGGCCCCCCACGGCGTCCTCGTACACGACGGTGCGCAGCCCGCACGCGGCGGCCTGCGCGGCCGCGCCGCCCCGCGCCACGACCAGGTCGGGGGCGATGCCCCGGAGCCGGGCGAGGCACTCGGCATCGTTGCCGCCCCACTCGACCACCGTGAACGCGGCTCCGCACCGCATGGCCCCCAGCAGCGAGACCACGGCCGCGGCGCTCCGCTCCATGCACACGGCAACCACCCTGCCGCGTCCCATCCCCCGGCTCGCCAGCGCGGCGGCCACCACGTCGACCTGCCGGCGCAGCTCCCCGTAGTCGAGCTCCGCATCCCGCGCAACCAGCGCCAGGCGTCCCGGGCTCTCGTGCGAGTGCTGGATGATCTTGTCGAGATGCATTGGGCCAGGGGTGCCTGCGGGGCCGGGGAAAGGTGCGGGTGCGGAGGAGGTCGCGGCGGCCGGGACGATGGTGAATCTAGCGCAACGCGGCCGCGTCATCGAGCGTCCGGACCGACGCGCTCAGGTGCAGGGCGGCGCTTGCCGCGAGCATCAGCACACCCGCGGCGGCGAGCAGCAGGGCGGGGCCACCGCCCGGGTGCGTCCACATCCCCGCGAACCCGCCCCGCATGCGTGCGGCGACGGGGGCGAAGGCGTGGTCCACGAGCGGGCCCGCGGTGGCGTAGGCGATGGGGCTGGCCGTGAACGCGATCATCCGCAGGGCTGTGAACACGCGCCCCTGCATCTCCGGCGGGACCGACGCCTGCAGCAGCGCCGTGCTGCACGCGCCGTTCAGGGTGGCCGCGAAGTAGCAGACGGCGAGCGCGGCCGCGACGCCTCCCACCGACGCACGCGCGCCGACGGCGAGCAGCGCCATTCCCATCAGCGCGCCGCCGGCCACGACCCCCAGGCTGCGGCGCGCCGGCCCGCCCGACACGCCCATGAGCAATCCCCCGGCCAGCATTCCCACAGCGCCCGCCGCCACGGCCACGCCCAGCCGGTCGGCGGTGGTGAAGCTCAGGACCATCGGCGTGAGCACGGCCTGGAGGAAGCTGGTCGACAGGTTCACGACCGCCAGGAACAGCGTTACCTCCAGCAGGCCGGGGCGCGACCGGGTGAAGCGCCACCCCTCCGCCGTCAGGCGGAGAAGGCCGCCGCCCGGGCCACGGGTGGGTGCCGGGGGGCGCGGGATGCGGACCAGCGCCGTGGCGGTGGCGCCGACCAGGTAGGTGGCCGCGTCCAGCAGGATCACCCCGCGCAGCCCCACGCTCAGCAGCAGCACGCCGCCCAGCAGCGGTGCGATCAGCATGGCGGCGCCCTGGCCCAGCTGGGTCAGCCCGGCGGTGCGCCCCAGCTGCTCGCGCGAAACCAGCAGGGCCACGGACGACGACCATGCCGCGCGCTGGACGGAGGCGCACGCCGCGCTCCAGGCCACCGCGGCGTACACGTGCCATAGCTCCAGCCGCCCCGCGCCGGCCAGCAGCGCGACCGCGATCGTCGAGAGCACGCCCGCCGTGTCCGCGCCGATCATCAGCCACCGCCGGTCGTAGCGGTCCACGACGCTCCCGGCCACGGGGAGCAGCAGGATGACGGGAATGGTGGTGAAGACCAGGATCCCGGCGAAGAGCGTGATCGAGCCGGTGCGCTGGTATACCCACACGCCCAGCGCAAAGCTGGTCAGCCCGCTTCCCGTCGCGGAAACGGTCTGCCCGAGCCAGACGGCCAGGAAGGTGCGCAGCCCGGCGGCCCCGGCGGGGTGGACCGGGGCGGGAGATACGGCGGCCGTGCCGGCAGGCGTGGTCATTCGCGGATGCGGCTTCGTCGTGACCGGTGATGCTTGCTCCTTCCCTCGGCCGGCCGGCGGCGGCCGTGCCACTCCCCGCTTTCCGGGCTCGCTGCATACCCGTGCGGACGCAGGCGGACGAAACCCGCGGAGCGCCGGACGGCGGCGCGTGCCGCACGGAGGGCTCAGCTCCGGTCCGGCGTCGTGGCGTCCTCGATCCAGCGTGCCATCGCCGACACCGTGCGCGTCTGGAAGATCGTCCGCAGGCGCATCTCCACCCCGAACCGCTCGCGCACGCGGGCGATCAGCCGGGTGGCGACCAGGGAATGCCCCCCCAGCAGGAAGAAGTCGTCGTCGCCGCGCGGCTGCACGTTCAGCAGCTCGGACCATACGCCTGCCAGCACCCGCGCCACGTCCCCTCCATCGCCGCTCCCGCCCTCCCTCCCGCGCTCCTCCGCGCCGGCCATGGCTCCGGGCGCCCCGGGCGCCGGCGCCGCCGCGGAGGCGGCATCGATGCCGGCCGGGCCGTCCGGCCCGGGAGGGAGCGGGACCCTGTGGCACCGCCGGCCACCCCCGGCGGCGGTCCAGTCCGGCCGCACCCCCGCGGCCCAGAGCCGTCCCAGCGCGCCCAGGAGGAAGGCGGGCTCCGGGGTGTCGTCGGCCCCGTGCGGGAGCGAGGCCACCCCCACGGGGGGCTCGGCCCCGCTCGCCGCGGCCTGCTGGCGGACGAACGTGCCCAGCGAGCCGCCGGGCCCCGCCTCCACCAGCACGCGCCCCGGCTGCGCCAGAAGCTCCGCCGCGCCGGCGGCAAAGCGCACCGTGCGGACCAGGTGCCGCGCCCAGTAGTGCGGATCCGTGGCCTCGGCCGCGCTCAACCAGCTCCCGGTAACGTTGGAGAGCATGGGAATGCGCGGGGCCCTGAGCCGCATCCCGGCGGCGAGCGCGGCCACCCGGTCGGCCACCGGCTGCAGCAGCGGCGAGTGGAACGCGTGCGTGGCCGCCAGGCGGCGCACGGCGTGTCCGCTCCCGGCCAGGCTCTTCTCGACGCGGGTGATCGCCTCCTCCGCGCCCGAGAGCACGGACAGCCCCGGCGCGTTCACCGCCGCCAGCGCCACGTCTTCGGCCAGCCATGGGCCCAGCGCGTCGGGAGCAAGGGAGACCGCGAGCATGGCGCCCGGGGGAAGCTCCTGGATGGCGCGGGCGCGGAGCGCCACCAGCGCCAGGGCGTCCTCGAGGGAGAAGACGCCGGCCACGCAGGCGGCCGTGTACTCGCCCAGCGAGTGGCCCGCCACCACGTCGGCGCGCACGCCCCACGACTCCCACAGGCGGGCAAGCGCATAGCCCACGGCGAACGCCACCGGCTGCGCCACGTCGGTGCGATGGAGAAGCCCGGCGGCCCCGGAAGCGGGCGCGCGGCCCAGCATCCGCCGCAGGTCCAGCCCGCCGGGAGGCGCCCCCGGTGGCGGCTCCCGATCCGCCGCGAAGAGGACGTCGCGGAGGTCCCACCCCAGGTGGGTCCGCAGGTGGACGGCGCACCGGTCGAGCTCGGCCCGGAAAACGGGCTCCGTCTCGTACACCCCGCGTCCCATCCCGGGGTACTGCTCGCCCACACCGGGGAAGAGAAAGACCACGGAGCGGCCGGACCCGTCCACCACTCCTTCAGAGGTCCATGCCGGGTCGCGGGCGCGGAGGCGCGCGCAGGCGTCGTCCCCCGCGCCCACGACCACGGCCCGGCGGTACGCGAGGTCGCCCCCGCGCGAGCTCCCCGCCAGGGCGGCGCCGGCCGGCGGCAGCTCCGGGTGCGCCGACAGGTGCCGCGCCAGGCGCTCCGCGCCCGCGTCCAGCCCCGGCCGCGTGGCGGCCGACAGGAGGAGGAGCTGCCAGGACTCCGCCCCGGCCGGGAAGGGGGCGGGCCCCGCGGCCGCCTCCCGGCCCGCCGCCCCCGTGGAAACCCGCGGGCATGCGTCCGCCGTCCCGGCGCCACGCAGCGGGTCCCGCGCACGCGGCATGCGGCGGTTCACGGCGAAGAGGTTGTGCAGGACGGAGCCCTCCACCGCCTCGTCCTGCTCCACGGCCACGCGGAAGCCGCGCCCTTCCAGGAGCCGCGCGACCGCCTCCAGGCGCCCGTCCAGGTCGTGCACCTCCATGGCGATCTGGCGGATGCGGGGCCAGTCGTGGTCGGCGATCCCGCGCAGGACGTCCATCTCCGCCTTCTGCACGTCCACCTTGAGGAAGTCGATCCGCTCCAC
This sequence comes from Longimicrobium sp., assembly GCF_035474595.1. Lineage (NCBI taxonomy): Bacteria > Pseudomonadati > Gemmatimonadota > Longimicrobiia > Longimicrobiales > Longimicrobiaceae > Longimicrobium > Longimicrobium sp. The sequence goes on along the minus strand of NZ_DATIND010000116.1, from coordinate 44,680 downwards.
CCCCTCCTCGCGGATGACCGCCGAGAGCGGGCGCAGCCTGCACTCCATCTCCTCCGCCCGGAAACGCTCGTCCAGCAGCTCCTCGGCGTACTCCATCAGCGCGTCCATCTCCGCCGCTCCCTCCCGGCGCCGGCGATCCATCATCGCCCGCAGCACCGCGCGCTCCTCCTCCGGGTCGGCGTAGAACGACGACATCCCGGAGCTGCCGGGATAGAAGGTGAAGCGCGCGGTGCGCTCCGCGTCGGCGATCCCGTGGTTGAAGGTGCGGGCGGCGGCGCCGTTTAGCGCCAGGTTGGCGCACAGGCGGCGGAACAGGGGAGGGGCCGGCTCGAAGGTGTAGATGCGCGCTCCCGGGGCGTGCCAGTGCGCGAACAGGGCGAACATGCCGATGTTGCCGCCCACGTCGAACACACAGTCGCCGGGGTGCAGGGTAAGGCCGTGGCGCAGATACACGCGCTTCACGAAGAGGTCCTCGAAGAAGTGCCCGGCCTCCACCCGGCTCTGCGTGACGATGGTCATGCCGTTGGGCAGGCGCAGGCGCTCCGCGGCCGGAAAGCCGGCCGCCCCCGCCGGATCGGGGGTCGCCGGCGTCGGGGCGGCCGCCCCGGCCGGAACGCCTCCCGCGATCGCCGCCGGAACGCTGGAGCCGCTGTCGAGCTTGTCTGGCATGGCCATGGAAGATCCATGTCGGCGTGAGGTGTCCGGCCTACCCGAGGGATTCCCTGCGCCCGCCGCGGCGCGGCCGTACGGTTGCCGATCGGCTCACCCCCGCGAACGCGTTCACCGTACGTTCCCACGGGGCGGCCGCCCGGCGTGGGCTCACGTTCCCGGCCGCGAGGTTTCCCGTCCGTCCACCCCGTCGTCCCCCGGCGAGTCGGCCGGCGCTGAGGCGGCTGCCGCCGCCCGCACCGCGGAGCACAGCGCCTCCTCGGGCTCCACCACCTCGGTGTACCCCAGCTCTCCGCGGATGCGGCTGCTGTCCATGAGAAGGTGCTGCGCGAAGTTCGTGGTTTCCGGCAGCTCCGAGACCGAGGGCCGTCCCAGCCTGCCCCCGTCGCGAACCAGGCGGACGGCGCCCTGCCACCCCACCACGGCGCCGATGCGGCGGATCCACTCCAGCTCGGTGAAGTCCTGCAGCTCGGCCACGTTGTACGCGCGGCCCGGCGCACCGGCTTCTACCACCCGGGCGATGGCGGCGGCCGCGTTGTCCACGTAGGACCGCGCGTTGCGCCACCGGGCTGCCGTCTCCTGCAGGGGGATCTCCGGCCGGCCGTCGAGCATGGGGCGCACGTACGGCGTCAGGCGGTGGTCCGGGTCGCCGGGGCCGTAGACCATGGGCAGGCGAACCACGCTGCACGCCAGGTCCGTCGCGCGAAAGTACGCCTGCTCGGCGGGGATCTTGTCGTAGTCGTGCAGGGGTCCGGGCTCCACCGAGTGGCTCCGGTAGGGGAAAAGCCGCGTGCGCAGCGGCGAATCCTCTCGCGACGGCGTGTTGTCCACGGCCCCGGGCTCCGAACCCATGAGCACGCCGAACCGGCGGTACACGCTTCCGCTGCTAACGGCGACGACCCGGGGCACGATCCCCCGGACGGCGTCGATCACCCGCTGCGCGTCGGGACCGTTCCTGGGCACCATGTCCAGCACCACGTCCGGCCGGAGCGCTCGAATCCGTTCGCGGTACGCCAGCAGCTCCGCGCGGTCGCCGTGCAGGTGGTGCGTGTCCCGGGGTTCGCGGCACGTGGCGCCGCGGTGGAACAGCGCCAGCTCGTGCCCGTGCATTGCCCGGACCACCGCCCGGCCGATGAAGCCCGTTCCCCCGACGATCAGGATCCGCATGACGATGGGTCGGCCTGGAAGATGGCCCCCGTGGGGGCGTGAACCGCGAGGACGTGACGGCGTCTGCTCCGGGTGAACCCTCCGCGTCAGGACACCACCTCCTCCCGTGCCCCGTCGACCACGATCACCTGGCCGTCCCGCAGCGCCCTGAAGAGCATGGCGTGGTCGATGTAATACTGCACCAGCGCCTCCACCGCGGCCGATTCCGGGTGATCCGACCGGTAGTGCGGGGCCACGGAATAGGGGAGCACCCCCAGGCAATCCCAGGTGATCTCACCGTCGCCGGCCGCCCGGGGATCGTCCACCAGCTCGACGCCGTGCAGCGAGGGGCCCAGGACCGCGGCGGCCGCGCTGAAACCGCCATACACCAGCGCGTCGCGCCGCAGGAGGCGGCGCAGCAGGTCGTCCATCCCGCTCGACTTCATGGCGCCGCGCAGCACGAAGCTGTTGCCGCCCCGCACCCAGACCAGTCCGCACCCCGCCAGCTGCTCCGCCAGCCTCGCGGGCGCGCCCGCGTACGCGCGGAGGTCCAGTTCCCCCGCCTGGAAACCCAGGCCCTCCATGACGGCGATCTCCTGCCGGACGCGCAGCTCCCGGTCCCCGGCAGACATGGCGTCGCAGGCGTTGAGGATCACGGCGGCGCGCCGCTTCTCGCCCACCAGCGTCACCAGCCGGTCGGGGGCGTTGCCTAGCCTGAAGGAGGACAGGTACAGCCGCATGGAACGAAATGCCGGGTCCTGGCGGGGAACGCGTTCAGCCGACGAAGAAGTGGTGCACCGTCTCCTGCCGGTAGCACTCGCCGGGTTCCAGCCGCGCCGAGGGGAAGTCCGGGCGGTTGGGGGCGTCGGGGAGCGCGGTTGCCTGGAGGCACAGCCCCGCGCGCGGAGGGCGCAGCCCCTCGCCGGAGTACACGGCCAGGGCGGGCTGGTCCGTCTGCACGCGCATCGTCCGACCGCTCGCGCGATCGTGCAGTTCCGCGGCAGGGCCGGCATGGTCCAGGGCGTAGCAGTGGTCCAGCTCCAGCCTCCCGATCTGCCGCGGAACCCGGAAGTCCAGCGGGGTCCCGGCCGTCTGCAGCAGGGGTCCCGCGGGGATCAAGGCCCCGTCCACCCCGACCACGCGCCCGGCGTTCACCGACAGCCGGTGGCCGTCGATTCCGTCTTTGCCCGCCAGGTTCCAGTAGGCGTGGTTCGTCAGCCCCACGACCGTGCTCGCGGTCGTGCGGGCGCTGTATCGGAACGCGAGCCGGCCGTCTGCGTGGACGCGGTACTGCACCTGGGCGGAAAGCGCGCCAGGATAGCCCTGGTCGCCGTCGGCGCTTTCCAGCGACAGGCGCAGCACCAGCTCGTCCCCGGCACGCTCCGCGCCGGCCTGCCAGACGTAGCGGTCGAACCCGATGGATCCGCCGTGGAAGTGGTGCTCTCCCACGTTGCGGTCCAGACGGTGCTCCCGCCCCCCGATGCGCAGGCGCCCCCGGGCGATGCACCGGGAAAACCGCCCCATCGTGGCCCCCACGTAGGGGTTCCGCGTCCGGTCCTCGTACGCGTCCAGGTCGGGCAGCCGCACGGTCACGTTCTGCCGCTCGGCATCCCGCCCCGGTACGAGCGTCTCGACCAGGGTGGCGCCGTAGGTCCAGACGGTGACACAGAGCGCGGGGCCCGCGTCGAGCGTGTACGCGTCGACGGCCGTGGGCCCCTGGCCCGCATGGCCGCGCGTGGTGCCGACGTGCGCGCGGGTGATCTTCATCCCTGCCATCCGTCCACCTGCCGCGAAATCAGGAACGTGAGGAGTGGCGTTGAAAAGGAAGGATGTTTCCCCATGCTATCACCCGTCCTCTCCCCCAGCAACCGCGGGCGCCCGCCAGGAGGGAGGGAGGCGGCGACTGGCCGGCGTCGGGCAGGGCCAGGCGCGATTCGCACGGGCCGGGACGTTCCGGCACTGCCGCTCGCGGGTCCACGTCGGGTACGCGCTGCAGGCGCGACTGGCCGGGTGAGGCGAAAGCGTTCCGGGGGATCTTGTCACTCCTCCGGGGCCTCCTGTAGTATGGCGGAAGCCGGCCTTCCAACGTCCGCGCAACCCGGCTGTTCGTCCGGCGCCCGTCGTTCCCCACCCGCCCGCCGCCCGCACCGTGACCTGGTCCTGGGAAGTGGCCACCGATCCCCGCACGGTGCACGAGCTGCTGTGCGCGTGCGACCGGCACACGGCGGTGCCCGCCGCACCCGCGCCCGTCCGCAACCCCGAGACCACCCGCCGCCGGGTGGGCGAAGGCGCCGTGCACCTCCTTCGGAACCAGGGCGAGCCCGTGGCCACCTTCACGCTCACCTGGAGTCCGCCCTTCGCGGCGGACCCGTCGGTGTTCCCCCCCGCCCGCAAGCCCGCCTACCTGGGCCGTCTGGCCGTGCATCCCGCGTGGCTGGAGCGCGGCACCCTGGCGGGCGTGCAGTGCCTTCGCCGCGCCGCGGAAGTGGCTCGCGCCGGGGGCGCCGACGTCCTCCGGTCGGAAGCCAATCCCGACCTGCGCTCCGTCCGCGCCCTGCTCGACCTGTTCGGATTCGTGGAGCATGCCGCCGCCCAGGACTCCGACGGCCGGCGCCGCGTATACCTGCAGCAGGTGCTCTGATACGAACTCCGGGAGAAGCATCGGTGCATCCGACCCACTCACGTGCTGCCCCGCCCACAGATCGGCTTGCAAGGTGTTGTGCTGATGCGACTTGCAGTATGACCGGCCTCAGGATGACGTCGGGTGGGGTGCAGTGCGGATGCAGAAGCTGATCTCCCGGATCTGGTATGACTCCAGCGAATCCCAACACGGCCGGGTCGCCAGCGTGCAGAAGTGCCCCACCGGGCCGCCGAGGCGGTGATGTGGGTGCGGAGCTGCGGTTGAGGTTCCCGCCGGGCAGAATGGCGCAGGTGCTTGTAGCGCAGGTGATTCCCTCGCCGGGCGTGACCCTGCTGGCAGCGCCTCTTTTCGCCGACGGCACGGTCGGACCGCCGGTGCGCATGGAAGCGACGGGACGCCTGCACCGCGCGATGCTGCGCACGGATCACGTGCCGCTGGTGGGAGCGCTCATAACCGGGACCCGTGAGCAGGCAGCGGACCCGAAAACGTGCCGACTCGCGAACAGCTTCGTGATTGAGGAGAAGTGATACTGGACTGGTCCTCGATTTCGTTCTGCACCGACGGCGGCCATCCAAGCGTCTGCCAGGATCCATGAGGCGGGGGATGCGGACTTCGGCGCGGCAAGCGAGGAAGCCGTGCACCTGCCTCGGCACGAGGGCGTGCCTGTAGCCCACGGCCACGCTCACCTGCGGCTCGCCGTTCGCGGCGGACCCGTCCGTGTTCCCCCCCCCGCGCAAGCCCGCCTACCTCGGCCGTTGGTGGTGCATCCGAAGGTGCCCTCACCAAGCCGTGGAGGCGCCAACCGCCTGATCCAGCCCCTCCCTCTGCCGGTCCGTCCCGGGGCACTCTCCGTTCCCCGGAGTCACTGCGGCCCGGCGCCGAGCGTACGCGCGAGCTCCATCCGCAGGATCTTTCCGGTGGGGGTGCGGGGGATGGCGTCGAGCCGCACGATCTGCCGCGGCAGGGCCGCGGGTGGAAAGGCGGCGCGGAGCCCCGCGAGCACCTCGCGCGTGTCTCCCGGGTAGACCACCGCCACGAGCACCGCCTCGCCCAGCAGCGGGTCGGGCACGGCAACGGCCGCGCCGTCCACCACTCCGGGAAGGGACCGGAGCACGCGGTCCATCTCGTCCAGCGAGACCGACTCGCCACGAACCTTGGCGATGTTCTTGGTGCGCCCGGTCAGGACCAGGAAGGGGTGCTCGCACGCCTCGTCGTGCACCTGGAACCCCAGGTCCTGGGTGTGGAACCATCCGCCGCGGAACGCCTCGGCCGTGGCTTCGCGGTTGTTCGCATAGCGCATCATCACGTTGTGGCCGCGCACGCATACCTCGCCCACGGTTCCCGGCGGGACGGGAACCCCGTCCGGGCCCAGCACCGCCACCTCGTTCCCGTACAGCGCCGTTCCCACGGACGGGATGTCGCGGTCCAGCATCAGGCGACGGTAGGCCGCGTCCGAAAGGCCGCGCGGCATCGTGGTGGAGAAGTTCACGGTTTCCGTGAGCCCGTACCCCTGCATCACCCGCGCGCCGAGCCGCTCCAGGACCCGCCGCGCGGTCCGCGCGGACAGGGGCGCCGCCGCCGAGACGAAGTACTCCAGCCCGGCGGGAACGGAGCGGCCGCGCCACGTTTCCACGAGCACTTCCAGGATGCTGGGCACCACGCTGGCGATCCGCGGGCGGACGCGCTCCACGAGCGCCGGATATCCGAACGGGTCCAGGGCGTGCGCGAACACCACGTGCGCGCCCGCCGCCAGCGTCCCGAAGACGGTGAGGTGCAGCGCGTTCACGTGGTGCACCGGAAGGCACGCCAGGAGGCGGTCGCCGGCCGCCAGCGCATGGTGGCGGCGCACCCCCTCGGCGTTCACGGCCGCGTTGTAGTGGGACTGGGCCACCAGCTTGGAGGCCGCGGTGGACCCGGACGTCCCGAAGAAGAACGCATCGGCTTCGGGGAGCACGGCGGTCTCGCGCGGGGCCCCGGGCGGAATCCCTTGCAGCGCGGCACCGTCCGGAAGGAGAAGGGCGCCGGGATACGCGTCTTCGCCAACACCGGCGCCGCGCAGGACGACCCGCACCCCGAGCGCCGCGGTCTGCTGCCCCAGGCGTGCCGGCGGGTCCGCCGGGTTCAGCAGCAACACCGCGCATCCTGCGTGCAGCACCCCGAACACGGCCACGATGGAGGGCACGTCGTTCAGCGGCAGCAGCCCGACCACGCCGCCGGGGGCGACGCCGGCCTCGCGGCGCAGCCACTCGGCCAGGGCGCGGCTCCGCAGGTGCAGCGCGCCGTAGGTCAGCGTGGCCGCCTCTCCCGCGGCGGAAATCGCCGTCAGAAATGGGCGGCCCTCCTGGGCCCTCGCCCGCCGCGCCAGCAGGTCCAGCAGCGTGTGGGGAATGGGCAGGCGCTCACGGAACGGGCGCCCCCGGTAGGTGTGCGCGCCCTCGAAGTCTGCGGTGAACGCGTCTTCCGCGGCGTGTGGAACGGTGAGGTTCATGCGGCGGCGGCGAAGTCAGTCCCGGGCGCCCAGCAGGGATCGCACCGCACGCGCCAGCGTGCGGGGGGTGGAAAACACCTCCGGACGGAGCAGGTCGGCCGGAAACTGCACGCCGAAGCGCGCTTCCACGGCCAGCATCAGCCGCACGGTCTCGAGCGAGCCGAGCCCGGCCTCGCGGAGCCCGGCGTCCGGTCCGGGCAGCTCGCCTCCGGCGGCGGAAAGCTGCGCGCGCGCCAGCTCGAAGACCGCGAGCGTGAGATCATCCATCGCAGCGCGGCCGCGGCGGTCCGGAAGGGGCGCGGGGAACCGGGGCGCTGGATCTCTCCGCCCCGCCATGCGCGCGGGCGAGATACGCGTCCATGCCGGCACGCAGCGCCGGGCGGTCGGACTGGAACGGGCTGCGGCCCAGAAGCGCGGCGAGCGCCGCGGCCACGGCCCCGGCGAACAGGTGATACAGCAGCGGCGAGAACTCCTCGCGCGGCGCTCCCCACACGGGGAGCACGGCGGCGGCGTGTCTCGCCACGTGCACGTCCTCGGCGGGGGTGACGGCGACCACGCGGCGTCCCAGGCCGCGCGCGGCAGCCGCGATCTCCCCTGCCCGGCGGTGGGCGGGACCCGGCGGCGCGACCACGAAGAGAGGCATGTCCACGGGATACGCGAAGCGCTCCACGTGCCACCACTCCTCCACGTCCTGGGCGGCCGCGAAGACCCCGGCCCCTTCCGTCAGCTTGGCCGCGGCGAACTGCGCCGTCCCGTGGCTGGGGCCGCTGCCCAGCACCAGCTGAGCGGGCGCATCCGCCACGAGTTCCGCCACCTCCCGGCACCGGGTCCGGTTCGCCCCGTGCGTCACCTCCACGGCATCGGCCAGCGCGCGAAGCTCCCGGCGGAGCGTCGCCGCCCGGTCCGGGGCAACTCCGCCGCGGACCTCTCCCAGCCGGATGGCCAGCACCAGCAGACCCGCCAAATTCGCCTGGAAGGTTCGCACCCCCGGTGAGCGCTCCAGTCCCGGAAGCTCCACCACCACCGCCCCGTCCGCCGCGCGGGTAACGGGGCTGCCGGCGGTCGTGGTGAGCGCGAGCGTGCGGCAGCCGTCGCGGCGCGCCCGCTGCACGGCCTCCAGCACCAGCGGGGTGGCCCCCGAGGCGGTGATCGCCACCACGAGCGGCCGCCCGCCCTCGCCGGTACCGCCAGCGGGCGGCGGTGTGTACCCCAGAAACGGCAGGGTCCCCGCGGACCGGCAGTCCACTCCGCCGATCGTGTGGAACGCCATGGTCGCGGCGCCGGCGGCGTGGCGCGAATCGCCGGATCCCACCAGGTGCACGGAGCGGGTCCGGCTCCAGGCCTTCTCGGCCAGGATCGACGCCAGCTGCCGGTCCACCGCGTCCACCACGGTCCGCAGGTCGTCCGCAAGCCGCTCCAGCTGGCGGAGCATGGCATCCGCCCCGGGAGACGGCCCACTCACGATCACGCCTCCAGCTCCCGGACGACACGCACGTAATCGCGTACGCGGCGCACGTCGATGCGGCCGCCCCAGCCCCCTTCCTCGAGGCAGCTGCCAACGAAGGCGCCATCGGCCGCGGCCAGCAGGCGCGAGGCGTTCGCGTGGGTGGTGTGCCCGGAAAGGAATACGCACGCCCCGGGAGCCTCCCGCCGGACCGAGTGGATCTTCCGGAGCGCCTCGTCCTCGTCGGGGTGGCCGACCGCCACGGCGTCGGCGCCCACCTTCAGGGCGCGCCGCGCAACGTCGCCCGCGGACCGAGCCTCGCCGAACCAGCGGAACGCGTCGGAGTCCACGTCCGCGATGATCTGCACGCCGCGAGCGTCGATCTTGTTGCGGTACTCCATCACGCCCATGGGGTCGGCGTGCACGAGGCCGAACTCCGTCATCGTCGCGCCCACGAGCGTTCCCGCGCGGACGAACCCGGCCCCGGCCACCCGGGCTACGGCCAGCGAGGCCCGGATCGCATTGCGCATGAGCTGCACGCCCACGACGAAGCCGGGACCCGTGGCCTCGACCACCGCGTGGACCACCCGGGCCGCCGCGGCGACCCGGGCCGGGTCGCTTTCGTCGGCCACCCCGTACACCCGCTCCACCGTCTGCACCAGGCAGCCGTCGGCGCCGCCGTCCTGCAGGGCGCGGGCGGAGTCGACCGCGGTCTGCACCGTGCGGGCCAGCGAGCCCGGCTCGTGGTAGGGCGTGCCGGGAAGGGGCTGCAGGTGCAGCATCCCCAGGATCTGCTTGCCACGGGGCCGGCCCCCGCACGGGACGGCCGGCGGGAGCGTCAAGCGTGCGCTCCCGGGACCGCCGCCGCCGCGGCTCCGTACGCCGGGGCCACAGCACAATCGTCCGGCTGGACGCGCATGGAGCGCCGCCCGCCCAGCCGCTCGAGGCCGAAGCACAGGTCCTCCCAGCGCCGCGACGTGGTGATCCGCATGAGCCCGCCGGAAAAGCAGAAGGTCAGGATCCCCGGAAACACCGCTACGCCGGTATCCCGCAGGAGCTCCCGGAAGCAGCGGTACGAGTCGTTCCACTCGGGGAACTCGGCCGCCAGATTGATGGAGCAGCGGGGCGCGATCACGTGGGCCGAGGGCCCGTCCAGGGCGGCGACGGCCGCGGCACGCAGGGTGGTGAGCGCGTGCTCGCGCGACCGCCGCTCCTCGCGGTAGCTGCGATATCCCTCGCTCAGCCCGCGCACGTCCAGTCCGTACGACGCCTCGAACTCGGCCATCTCGCGGGGTCCCGGCGTGTCGACACCTTCCAGAATCCACCGTTCCATGCGGGCCAGCACTTCCACCGCCGTATAGAAGAAGGAAGGCGGGCCCCCGAAGGTGGTCGAGGCGTACTCGTAGTACTCCGAGATGAACCGCGCGTCCGCCAGTATCCACCCGATCTTGAGCCCTGGGGCCGACCAAGCCTTGGACAGGCTGGAGATGCGGACGACGTTCGGCGCGGCGCGCGCTGCCGAGAACGGCTGGACGGGCCCCAGCCACTCGTGACACTCGTCCAGCAGGATCGTGGTGGAGGGCGACGCGCTGGCCACGAGGCGCGCGAGCTCCGCCTCGGGAACGGCGGCCCCGGTGGGATTGGCCGCCGTCTGCAGGAGCACCAGGGGTGTGCCTGGGGTGAGCGATGCAATGAGCGGGTCCAGGGACACGGTCCCGTGCGTGGCCGTCAGCGGGACCAGCCGCACGCCGCCGCGCCGCGCGACGGCTTCCACCAGGGGGGGATAGTTGGGGATGGCGCACAGCACCGGGGCCGCCACGGCCGAGTTCCCGAGGATGAAGTCGGCAAGGGAGCTCACCGCGAAGGTGCCCCCCATGGTAAGCGCCACGTTGTCCGCCCCGTAGCCGCCCGCGGCCATGCGCGCCGTCTCGTACGCCGCCACCGCCTCGCGCGCCGGGACCCGCCCCCGCGAGTCGGAATACCCGTACCAGTCCCGCTCCAGGGCGTACGAGACGCATGCCTTGAACGCCCTGGGAAGGCCCCAGCGTTCCTCGTCCACGGAGCCGCTGGAAAGGATGACCCGCGCGCTGTCGCGCAGGTCTCCGTACAGGTCTTCCCGAAAGAACCAGTTGAAGAGCTCCTTCACGAAGCGCACGGCTGCGCGCGACGACAGGACCTCCTCGGGCTCGACGGTGCGCCGCCGCCGAGAGCCCCGCCATTGCTCCACCAGCCGCGGACGGTGGCCCGGCACCCCCGCGCCGTGCTCCACCCGGCCCAGCCACAGGTCTCGCAGCTCGAACGGATCGCGGGGGTCTCGCGCGCGCTCGAACACCTCCAGGACGTGCGCGTCCAGGACCGGCACGTAGCTCTCACGGGCGTGACGGACGGCGCCGGCGCGAGCAGCCGCCTGGTAGGCGGCACCCGGCAGGTCGGGCGGCGTGGGTGCGGACGGGAGCGTATCGAATAACTTCGGCATTCGGAATCCCGATGGTGACCCGGGTGCTTCGGCGCGCAGGCGCGGAAGCTCACGGGGGCGCGATGATGCGCAGCCGCTGCAGGTGGCGCGGGCGGCTGGACGGGTTTACCGCACCCGCCGTACGCCCGTGGAAATGGAACGTGTTGTCCATGATCACCAGCATCCCCCGGTTCCAGTGGATGCCCGTCGCCCCCTCCGGCGCGTACATCGCCGCAAGCAGCCCCCGCAGGGCGCCGTTCACGTCGTCGGCGGCGGCGTCCGGGGCCGCGTGGGCCCAGTCGAGGGGGTGCTCGTGGAAATCCCGGAACGAGAACACCACGCGGCCCTCCTCGTGCCGGACGATGAAGGGTACGCTGGCGCTGTTCCTGTACCGGGTGCTCGCGAGCAGGGCAAGCTGTTCCGGCGTGATCCGCGCACGCACCTCCGCCATCGGCACGAGCACCGTCTGGGCCGCGGTGGCGTCGTCTCCGGGGTCGCGGCACATCAGGACGATGTAGCGGGGCTGGGCGGCGGCCGGCCGGGCGCTGCTCTCGGTGTGGAGCGTAAGGGCCTGGGTGGCGAAGGGCTGCAGCGCAACATCACGGGTGTGCCCGTGCCGGGAGACCAGGTGCAGGATCACCTGCTGCTCCACCTGCGGCTGCACGGCGGGATCCGTCTCGGGCATGGCCGTGCCCAGCAGCCGTCCCAGTGCAAGGAAGCGGTCCGCCGGCACCGGCTCGTCGAGCTGCACGACCGCCAAGCCGCGCGCCCGCAGGTCGTCCCGGATCTCTGCTTCGGCCGCACGGGGAAACCCCTCCGCGGAGGCGGCCCGCACGGGTGCGGAAGGGGCGGGCAGCACCGGGCCCGCCTCCAGCAGCGCCCGGCGCCCGGCGACGTGCGGGTCCGACATGCGCTCCAGGAAGGTGCCCTCGATCATCGGCGCGGTGTGCTCCGGTTCGTGGTCTGCACCGTCACGCCCAGTGAGAGGTAATCTGCTCGACGCCCGCGCGGCGGGTGATGGGCAGGAACTCGCCGTCTTCGGTGATCATCGCCTCCGCCGGCCGGGGAGTGGTGAGGAACTCGCTGTGCGTGACGGCCCCGTACGCCCCGCAGTCCAGAAACACGAGCGTGTCGCCCGGCTGTACCCCAGCCTCCCCGCATCCGGCGATCCGCACCCGCTTCGCCAAGTAGTCGCTCGTGTAGGTGGTGGGCCCGACCAGCGTGTACAGATCGTCGCGATCCGCGCCCGGCCGCTGCCGCTCCAGGAAGTAGTGGTGGCGCTTGCCCACCACGGCCGGCGCCGCGGCCCGCACGCTCATGGAGGACGCATCCACGCCCAGGATGACCTCGCGCTCCGAAAAACCCGGCTTCCGGGACAGCACGCGCGTCGCGAAGACGCCGGCCGATGCCACGGCGGAGCGGCCGATCTCGAGCCGCAGCGTCAGGGTACGGCCGAAGTGCGCGTTGATCCGCCGCATCAGCCCCTCCACGAAGGCGTTCAGGGCGCGCCAGTCGAACCGGGCGCCCCGGGTCTCGTAGTCGTACCCGAACCCGCCTCCGATGTCTACGTGCAGCAGGTCGGGAAAGCCTTCCGCGATCTCCGCGAACCGGGCGAAGGGCTCAGCGAACCGCTCGGCCGACGCGGTCCCGGTCCCCCGGTACATGTGGATCGAGGTGATGCGCAGCCCGTGGGCGTGGGCGAGCGCCAGGGTCTCCGGGATCTCGGACACGGAGACGCCCTGCCGCGCCCGCTGCATGTTGTCGTCGAACTGCACGCGCAGCCCAACCGCCCGCGGCGCGCCCGCCGTCGCGGCCGCTACGCCGGCGTAAGCAGGGATCTGGTCGCAGGCGGTCAGGTGCACGTACGTCCCGTGCCGCACCAGCGCCATCATCTGTTCCCGTGAGATGCTCCCCCCCGAAAACACCGATTCGGCAAGGCAGGCCTCCATCTCCGCCCGCGAAAGCCCGCCGCGCTCGAGCGCACACGCCAGTACGTCCGCCTCCAGGGGGCTGTTGAAGTGGAAACGCCATCCGAACCGGGCGGCGCGGCAGAGCACGGGCCAAGCCCGGTTCGTCACCATGGCGAAGTAGAACTTTGTGTCCGGATAGGTAACCGCGTCCGTGATCCTCCGCAGGTTGTCCAGGAGCACGGACTCGCTGTACAGGTACAGCGGGGTCCCGAACGTCTCCAGGGCTTCGGCGATGGGGTGCCCGGTGAGAAGCAGCTTCCCGGAGGGTGCGAACTCCGCCGCCGGCGGGGCCGTATCCGGCCGCGGCGCCCCCGCGGCTTCACTCCGGCGTTTTTCCGTCGCGCGCGGCTCTGCGCTGATCTGCAGCATGGGGAACGGAGGGTAGAAGGACGTCGGCGGAAACGGAGGAGGAGGCGCTTCCGGCAAGGAGCTCTCCCACGCCGACAGCATCGCCAAGCTAGGAACCGCAAGTTCCGGTTGCAAGGATTCCGTCGGAACGCCCGGACGCTCGCCGTTCCGCCGCGGCCGCGCGTCGAATGGGCCAGGTAGCGGGACACGGGAACCGCAAGTCTCACACCTGGGGAGGAAGCAGCGTCCTCGATTGGAAAGCCGTGGCCGCGATCCCGCTCGGGCGCTTCGGCGACCCCGGCGAGGTCTGGCTCGCGCTGCGCTTCGTGCTGGAGTGCGGGTTCTTCACCGGCCGGGTGATCGAGATCGACGGCGGCGCGCAGATGTGACGGCCGTGGGGAGACGGGCCGACTGCATCTTCGTTCGAGTGCCCGGCTCACGCCCCGCCGCGAGACTGTGGGACCGGAGCGACCCGCGAGACATGCCACGCATCATCGCGCTGCGAAGGCGACTGTCGCAAGATGATCTTGATCCTGATGTGCCCGCTCGTCGACGCGAATCGTTCCACAGGCGGGACACTCCGCGCGTCGCCGCCTGCCGTGGAATTCCTCCGGCCAGTTATGACGGGCGGGCGTCCCGGCTCAGCCTCCCGGGCGGCGTAGCCACTCCATCGCGCGGGTGTCGTAGCGGTCCAGCTCCAGCGCGCGGCGGAAGGCGGCGCGGGCTTCGGAAATCCTGCCCGCCCGCACCAGCGCCAGTCCCAGCCCCGCATGGCCGTCCACGGAGCGCGGCTCGATCTCGGTCTCCAGCGTGCGCAGCGCCACGGCGTCGGGCGCCCGCCCGCGGGCGAGCAATGCATCGGCCAGGAGAGCCAGCTGCTGCTCGAATTCCTGGACCTCCGCGCTCCCTGCTGGAGTCGTGGCGCTCGGTTCCGGGTCCGACGGCGCTTGCCCCGGAGACGCTTCCTGATGATCAGTCAGGGAGGCTCCAAGCTGGGTATAATTCTGGGCATGCGCTTCCGGCGGAACCCGGCAGATTCCTCGATGACACCGGCAGGGCTCTTCCGGAACATCGATGGTTCCCAACAGCTTGCCGAACTTCGTGCCGGAACGCGCCTGAATGGGGTTCAGGGGGTCGCCGGTTCAAATCCGGCCGTCCCGACCAGAATAAGCGAAGGCCCTGCATCGACTTGCGATGCAGGGCCTTTTCGCGTACGAGTGCAGCGAGCTCTGCGATGAACCTTTTCGAATCTCCCACGAAGCCCGGAGCGGTGCCGCCGCCCCCGTTGACAGACTCGCGGCTTCGTGATGATCTTCCGAAAGACGCCGGCGCGCGGCCGGCACCTGCAACCGTGGCTTTCCCGATGCGCGCGATCTTCCGCAACCTGAACAATCGCCTCAATCCCGACTCCTCCAGGAGCCGCGGGACCGGGCGCGCATTGTCGTAGGCGGACGAACGCACGCTGCAGGGCCACCAGGCGGCTCCTCGGAGATCGAGGAGCCGCTTTCGTTTTTCATCTCCCCTCGACCTCCGGATCCGCGACCCACCCACCCGACGACCGGAGGTAGCTCGCATGTGCTCCATCCTCGGCATCCTCGACATCCACGGGCCCGCGGCGCCGCTGCGTGCCCGCGCGCTGCGCCTGTCCGCGCTGCAGCGCCACCGCGGCCCCGACTGGTCCGGCGTGTACGCCTGCGACCGCGCGATCCTGGCGCACGAGCGGCTGGCGATCGTGGACGTGCTGCACGGCGCGCAGCCGCTGCGCGACTCCACCGGCACGCTGGTGCTGGCGGTGAACGGCGAGATCTACAACCACCGCGAGCTGCGCGCGTCGCTGCGCCAGCCGTTCGCGTTCGCCACCGACTCGGACTGCGAGGTGATCCTGGCGCTCCATCGCGAGCGCGGCGCGGACTTCCTGGGCGAGCTGAACGGCATCTTCGCCTTCGTGCTGTACGACGCGGAGCGCGACCGGTGGCTCATCGCCCGCGACCACATGGGAATCGTGCCGCTCTACACCGGGCGCGACGAGGAGGGGAACCTGTACGTGGCGTCGGAGATGAAGGCGCTGGTCCCCGTCTGCCGCGAGGTGGCCGAGTTCCCGCCTGGGCACCTGTGGGAGAGTGGCGACGCCGAGCCGCGGCGCTGGTACCACCGCGCCTGGCGCGACTACGACGCGGTCCGCGGCGCGCCCGCCGATGCCACCGCGGTGCGCTCGGCGCTGCGGTCGGCCGTGCGGCGGCAGCTGATGAGCGACGTGCCGTACGGAGTGCTCCTTTCCGGCGGGCTGGACTCGTCGGTGATCGCGGCGTGCGCGGCGCGGTTCGCGGCGCGGCGGGTGGAGGACGAGGGGAAGAGCGGCGCGTGGTGGCCGCGGCTGCACTCCTTCGCCATCGGGCTGGAGGGCGCGCCCGACCTGGCCGCCGCGCGCCAGGTGGCCGCGCACCTGGAGCTGGTGCACCACGAGTTCCACTTCACCGCGCAGGAGGGGATCGACGCGCTCTCCGACGTGGTCTACCACCTGGAAACCTTCGACGTGACCACCATCCGCGCGGCCACGCCCATGTACCTGATGGCGCGGCGCATCCGGGCGATGGGGGTGAAGATGGTGCTCTCGGGCGAGGGCTCGGACGAGATCTTCGGGGGATACCTGTACTTCCACCGCGCGCCCGACGCGCGGAGCTTCCACGACGAGACGGTGCGCAAGCTGGACCGGCTGCACCGCTTCGACTGCCTGCGCGCCAACAAGGCGATGGCCGCGTGGGGCGTGGAGGCGCGCGTCCCCTTCCTGGACCGCGACTTCCTGGACGTGGCGATGGGGATCGATCCGGCGGCGAAGATGGCCGGTGGCGGGAAGATGGAGAAGCACATCCTGCGCGAGGCCTTCGCGGATGCGCTCCCGGATTCCATCGTCTGGCGGCAGAAGGAGCAGTTCTCGGACGGAGTGGGCTACGGCTGGATCGATGCGCTCCGCGCGCACGCCGAGGGCGAGGTGAGCGACCGCGAGCTTGCCGTTGCCCGCTACCGCTTCCCGATCGGCACGCCGGCCACCAAGGAGGCGTATCTCTACCGCTCGCTCTTCGCCGAGCACTTCGCGCTGGACTCGGCCGCGGCGTGCGTCCCCGCGGGCCCGTCGGTGGCCTGCAGCACTCCCGAGGCGCTGGCGTGGGACGCCTCGCTCGCGGCGGTCACGGACCCGTCCGGCCGCGCCGTCCGCGGCATCCACCAGCACGCGTACTGATGGAAAGCGGTGGCCGCGTGATCCTCTTCTCCACGTTCGAGAAGCGGGGCCCCCGGTGTGTAGGAAGTGAGGCCCTGCATCGCACGGCGATGCAGGGGCCTCACCTCCGTTCTCCGGTCGTGGTCACCGACACCACCGGTCCCCACCTGTCTCGCAAGGCCGGTGAGGCGATGCGCGTCAGAAGTGGATGTAGTTCTCCACGGCCACGGCGGGAATGCGGCGGCGCCCGTAGCGGCAGCCGGTGGAGTAGTTGTATTCCTCGACCAGGATCTCGCCGGTGTCCAGGAACCGGGCCGAGACGTAGGCGACGTGACCTGTCGTTCCGTTCCACTGCGCGATTGCCCCGATCTCCGGCGACTTGTCCACGCGCAGGCCCAGCCTGCGTGCCGCTTCATCCCAGCAGGTGGCGTCGGACCATCTCGTCTTCGGCTGGCCGTTCGAGCAGACGTACGAGGGTACGTTACCGTCGAAGTTGCTGATCCGCTTGCCATCCCGTTCGAGACGCCAGGCCGCGAACGAAGTGCAGTTCGACTTCACGAAGTTGTATGTGTCTCCGCCGGTCGTGCAGGGTGGGCCGATGATCCATGAGCGAGGGTAGTCGTCCCCAATCGGGCGGTTGGGCGCGCATACGGCGCCCGATGCCCATAGCACGCCGTTCGTCTGGGGATATGGTCCCGCGTAGATCACGAGGTTGCAATCGTCCTGGATGGCGAGCCAGGCGCCGGGGTGCCCGCCGGTGCCGGAGGTCCACAACGCCACCCCGTTGCCGTCCGACGCCACGAGATTCCCGTCTCCCTGCATCATCAGGAGGCTGGTCCCGTGGTTCACCGTGTTGGGGGCCGTCCAGAGCGGGACCTGCCAGCCGTAGAGCACGACGTTTCCATCGCCCTGAACCGCCAGCGTGGCATTGCCGGCAACGGACCTGACCTCCACCGTGCGCGAGAGGCGGTCGCCCGGCAGCATCCGGCCCGCGGCGGGCCGAGGCGCCCGGCACGAGGTGTTGCTCGTCCAGAGCACGGCGCCGCCCTGCGGGAACGGTCCGGCGTAGATCACCAGGTTGCAGTCGTTCTGGACCGCGAGCCATGCGTTCGGGTGCCCCGCGGTGCCGGTCGCCCAGAGCGGATGCAGCGCCGCATCGTACGCGACCAGGTTGCCGTCGCCCTGCATCTGGACGAACGCCGTTCCCTGGGCGCCGGTATTCGGCGCGTTCCACGAGGCACCCGCGGAGTCGTACATCACCAGCGTCTGATCCGTCTGGAGAATGAGCTCCGCCACGCCGTTGCACGACACGGCGAACTGTTCCTGCTGCAGCGACTCGCCCGGGAGCAGGCGGCCGCACCCGGACGGCGGCACCGCGTCGGCGCCCGGGGCGGACGCCGGACCGCGGACGGGTCCGAGCGGCGAGCCGGATTCGCCGCAACCGCCCAGGACAAGGAGGGCAAGCGCGAGGAGGACGAACTGCGCCCATCGGCGCTCGCCCGTGGACGTGGAAGCGGCAACCGGGACGGCAGTGGACTCCGAGGAGCGGGGTGGGTGTGCGTCGAAATTGCGCATCGGGAGTTCCTCCAGTTCAGGATGGCGTACGTGACATGGATCGGAAGCCGGTGCTCCCGACAATCCCCACGTGCGGGTCCGCTTCACCTCCTTTCCAGGTCCGCCGCCGTCACACGTTCCACTCGCCGGCGTTTCTCGATAGATTGTGTCCGAAGATTGTCGCCGACCGGGCTTGACGGTGGCGGTTCGGGCGGCGGGTTGCCTCATTTACAGGCGCGACAAGGATTGCCAGGGCGGTCGTGCGTGGGAATGGGCGGGGGTCTAAAGCGTCTCTAAAGAAGCCGAATCATCCGTTCCGCGCGCCCTCCTGAAGTGCGATGCCTCTGTTCCTGCACACCTTCGGCACCCCCGCCCTCCGCGGCGAGCACGGCGATGTCCGCCTGAACGCGAAGGAACTCGCGCTCCTCGTCTACCTGCGAGTCACGGCCCGTGCGCACACGCGGGGCGCACTCGGGCGGCTGCTGTGGTCCAACATCTCGATCGGCCGGAACAATTCCGTCAACACCGCCATCTCGGCGCTCCGGCGTTCGCTCCCGGAAGGGGCAATTCCGCCCGGCGCCGATCCGGTGATGCTGGCAGGAGACCTCGCGTGCGACGCCGACGCGGTGTTGGCGGACGCTGCTGTGGGTGACTCGGCGGCATTCAGCCGCGCACTGGAGGCGCACCGGGCGCCGTTCCTCGATGGCTTTGAGTTCCGGCTCGGCGAAGGTGCCGAGAGCTTTCTCGCCTGGATGGAGGAGCGTCGCGCCGGCTTCTCCACCGGGTTGCAGCGGGGGCTGGAGGAGCACCTCGCCGCCGCGTCATCCACAAGGGACTGGAGCCGGGTACGCGAGCTCGCACGGAAGGGCCGCGAGTCGCTGCCCGGATGGACGGGGGACGAGGAGTGGACCAGCCGGGCGAAACAGGCCCGGGTAAGCGCCCGAATCCCTCGGCTGGGGATGGCGTTGGCCGCCTGCGGAGTGGGAATCATGCTGCTGACGGGGCCAGGAACGCCGGGCGCGGCCTCTACCTGCCGGCCCGGCGAGGCGCGCGCCCAACTGGTGCGGCAGACCTATCCGGCAGAGGCGAACCTGGCGATACGCACGGGCGAGCGGTACACACCCACCTGGTACCTGAGGAACGTAGGCACCTGCGCCTGGGGCGCGGGGGCACGGGTGGTCCGCGTCCGCGCCTTCGGCCCGGCGCAGCTCAGCTCGAATATCGCGGCTCGAATTGGCCACGTGGTGCAGCCGGGAGGCGTGGCGGAGGTGGGGATCGGCCTACGCGGGCCCAAGCCGGCGGGCCGTTACGGCGAAGACTGGGTGCTTCAGGACGGGTTCGCGAAACCCGTGAGCATTGCGGAGGGCGCGGCGCTGCACGTGCGTTTCCAGGTGCTCCCACCCCGGCTGCCGGTGTGTCGCGCAGGTGAGGTTGTGGCCGAACTGCTGGCACAGAGTCATCCGCGGCGCGATACGCGGGTCCGTCCCGGAGAACGTATCCCGGTGAGCTGGTCGATCGCGAACCGGGGAGAATGCGTCTGGGATTCGTCGGTGGCGCTGCGCTTCCGCAGCGCCAGCGGTCCCAGGCTGAGCGACAGCACTTTGTCTGTCATTCGTGTGGAGGAGCCCGTGCTGCCGTCGTTCGGATATGCTTTCCACGTCTCGATGCAGGCGCCCGGTCCGGATGGCTCGTACCTCGAAGCGTGGGAGCTGACCGGCCCGGACGGTGGCGTGGTGCGTGTCTCGGACGAGCCGGGTGTGGACATTCGGCTGATCGTGTCGCGGGAGGGTGAAATCCGTGCATCCGCAGCCGAGTGCGCGCCCGGGGAAGAGGTGGTGACGTTCATGAACACCGAATCCGTCGTGGACGGTTCCACGGTGTCGCCGGGCGCGTGGATCCCGAAGGAGTGGACGCTGCTGAACCGAGGCGACTGCACCTGGCCGAAGGGCGCACTCCGCCTGACGGGTGTGCGATCCGATCCGGAGTTTGCCAACCGTTCGCTTCCGCAAGCCGTCACGGGCCGGCCGGTACCTCCACAGGGGACGTACACCTTCCGTGCTCCCTTCAGAGGGCCGTCAATACCGGGTCATTATCGCGTTCACTGGCAGATGTACAACAACGCGGGTGACAGCGTCCGGATCTCCCGGACATATACGATCTGGGCCGACTTCGACGTCCGCGGCGGTACCGGGGCGAACCTTGAGGGCGGATCGACTCCACGATCTGCCGCCGGAGGAAGCCGGCCCTGATCGGCTGGCAATGCACAACCGTCGCGCCTTTAATCTGATCGGTCCAATGCATGGCTGAGTTCTCCGCGCCTCCGCGTCTCCGCGTGAGACCAACGAACGTGTCGGCCGCGCGCCGCCGGTTCGGCGTGGCCGATGTGTCCCCCGTTACGACTGCACGACGAGGATCCCGATGGCGCCCTTCTGGCCGTGGCCGAAGCCGTGGTTCACGAACGGGAACTCGCCCGGTATGTCGCAGTCCAGCTCGAACACCATCCCCCCGCCCGGCGGCACGGAGAAGGTCTGCACGCCGCGCAGCGGATTTCCCGGCGGCGCGCCCAGGTACACCACGTCGAACTGCTCGCCCACGATGTGGAAGTTGCACGGGTGCGTGGGCCCCGCGCTCACCACGTGGAAGCGCACGCGGTCGCCCTTCTGCACCACGATGGGCTCGGCCTGGTACTGCCCCGCGATCCCGTTGAAGCACACGTAGTCGGGCATGGTGGACATCATCCGCTGGTAATCCAGCGTGGGGTGTCCCGCCCCGTCCTTGCCCACGTAGAACTCGCTCTGCACCAGCACGAACTCCTTCGCCGGCGGCAGAGGCGAGGGCGGATCGACGATGATGGCGCCGTACATCCCCGAGCCGATGTGCAGCAGCACCGGCTGGGTGCCGCAGTGGTACATGAACGCGCCCGCGTACTTCGGCGTGAAGCTGAACTGCACCTGCTGGCCGGGAACGATGGAGCGGAAGGCCTCCTTCGGGTTGACCTGCGCGGCGTGGAAGTCCATGGAGTGCGGCAGCTTTCCCTGGTTGGTCAGGGTGAAGTTGACCGTCTGCCCCTGGCGGACGTGCACCACCGGGCCGGGAACGGTGCCGTTGAAGGTCCACGCGGGCACCACCACGTCGCGGGCGATGTGCAGGTTCAGCTCGCGCACGGTCATCTGCAGGTTCACCACGGCGCCGGGCGCCACCGGCGGGAGCGTGGGATCGTACCGGCGGTACGCCGCGTCGGGCTTCAGCGCGGGCTGCCCCTGCGAGGGCGGCTGCGTGCCGGCGCCCGCGGCGTCGTCGTTGTTCACCGGGCCGCCGGGGTGCTGCGCGTGCGCGGTGGTGTCGGCCTGGCCGGCCGCGGGCCTCTCATCCTCGCGCGCGCAGCCGGCCAGCACGCCGGTGGCGGTGCCGAGCAGCGCCGCGCGCTGAAGGAACGAACGGCGGTCGGTGGTCTCGTCCAGACCGGGGAACGGGAGCGTGACGTTCATCTGCATCCTGGGTTCGCGGGTGATCCCGGGTTCGGGCCACGGGCGCCGGAAGATGCGTGCCCATCCCCATCACCCCCGGCCCGTTTCGTCACCTTCCGTCCCATCGCCAGGCATCCCGGGAGATCAACGAACGCGTCGGCCGCGCGCCGCCGGTTCGGCGTGGCCGATGTGAAGTCCGCGAAGGCGGACTGCGTGCCGTTGTAGCCGCGACTTGAGTCGCATTTTCGCGCCACCATCATCTCGCCCCCCGGCGTCCTTCTCTCCCGCACTTCCGCACACCCGCACTCCCGCACTCCCGCACTCCCGCACCCCCGCACTCCCGCACCCCCGCACCCCCGCACTCCCGCACTCCCGCACTCCCGCACTTCCGCGGACGCGTGCTTGCATCACGGGGGCGCGCGGCGGAGATTGCCGCGCCCGTCGCCGCCGGGGCGACGCATCCTCATCATCCGGGTTGGGAAGAGATGTCCAGCAAACCGTACAAGATCGGGCTCGTCCAGCTTGCCGTGGGGGCCGACAAGGAGGCCACCGTCAGCGCGCACGAGCAGGCCATCCGCGACGCGGCGGCCCAGGGCGCGCAGGTCATCTGCCTGCAGGAGCTGTTCGACGCGCCCTACTTCTGCAAGGTGACCGACGCCGAGCGCTTCAACCTGGCCGAGCCCATGCCCGGCCCCACCACCGAGCGGATGCAGCGCCTGGCGAAGGAGCTGGGCGTGGTCATCATCGTGCCCATGTTCGAGAAGCGCGGCCCCGGCGTCTACCACAACTCCGCCGCCGTCGTCGACGCGGACGGGGCGATGCTCGGCATCTACCGGAAGATGCACATCCCCGACGACCCGCTCTACTACGAGAAGTACTACTTCATCCCCGGCGAGGTCTACCAGCACGGCGAGTCGCGGCCGGCCGACGACGTGGGACCCGGCCCACGCGGCTTTCGCGTCTTCGACACGAAGTTCGGGCGCATCGGCGTGCTGATCTGCTGGGACCAGTGGTACCCCGAGGCGGCGCGCATCACCGCGCTGATGGGGGCGCAGGTGCTGTTCTATCCCACCGCCATCGGCTGGCACCCGGCCGAGAAGGAGGAGTGGGCGGTGCCGCAGGCCGACGCGTGGCGCACCATCCAGCGCGGCCATGCCATCGCCAACGGCGTGTACGTGGCCGCGGCCAACCGCGTGGGCTTCGAGCCGGAGCCGGGGACCGACGGGATCGAGTTCTTCGGCCACTCCTTCATCTCCGACCCCTTCGGCCGGATCATCGCCGAGGCGGGGACGGACCCGGCCATCCTGGTGGCCGAGGTCGATCCCGACCGCATCGAGTACACGCGCCGCAACTGGCCCTTCCTGCGCGACCGCCGCATCGACGCGTACGGCCCCATCCTCAACCGCTACATCGGGTGATGGCGATGGCGCGGCGGCGCTGGCCGGCGGAGTGGGAGCGGCACGATGCGACGTGGGTGGGATGGCCGCACCATCGCCCCGACTGGCCGGGGAAGTTCGAGCCGATCCCTTGGGTCTACGCGGAGATCGTCCGCGTGCTGCACGCCCACGAGCCCGTCCACATCCTCTGCAACGGGGAGGAGACGCGGGAGGAGGCGATCGCCGCGTTGACGTCGCACGACGTCGACCTCGGCCGCGTGACGCTGCACCTGGTCCCCACCGACCGCGTGTGGCTGCGCGACTCGGGGCCGACGGGCGTGTACGGTGCGGACGGGTTCGAATGGGTGAGCTGGGCCTTCAACGCGTGGGCCAAGTATGACAACTACGCGGCGGACGAGAAGATCTCGCGCACCGTGGCCGAGCTGAGCGGCCACCCGGCCGTCGAGGCGATGCGGCCGGACGGCGGCGGGCGACTGGTGCTGGAGGGAGGGGGGATCGAAACCGACGGCGCCGGGACGATGCTGGTGACGGAGGAGTGGCTCCTCTCCGACGTGCAGGTGCGCAACAAGGGGATGGGGCGCGAAGACTACGAGCGAGCCTTCGCGGAGTACCTGGGGATCGGGCGGACGGTCTGGCTGGGCGAGGGCTGCGTGGGCGACGACACGCACGGCCACGTGGACGACATTGCGCGCTTCGTCGACGCGCACACCGTCGTCCTGGCGTACGAGCCGGACCCGGCGGACGAGAACCACCGGCGCATGGAAGACAACCTCCGCCGCCTGGAGCATGCGGCGAAGGACCATCCCGGCGGGCTGCGCATCGTGAAGCTGCCGTATCCCCGGCCGGTGATCATGGACGGCGAGCGGCTGCCGGCCAGCTACGCCAACTTCTACATGGCCAACGGGGTGGTGATCGTCCCCACCTTCAACGACCGCAACGACCGCATCGCCCTGAACACCCTGGCCGAGCTCTTCCCCGGCCGCGAGGTCGTCGGCATCCACGCCGTGGACCTCGTCTGGGGATTGGGCACCCTCCACTGCCTCACCCAGCAGCAGCCGGCGGCCGTCGTGTCCGGCAACTCCTAAGGGGAGATGGAGACGGAAGAAGGGCCCTACCGGCGGCTGAAGCCGCAGCAACAACCACGGGAAGCCTCGCAAACTGCGCGAGGCTGTTCGGCCAGGTTCGGCGGGGGGAGGCGAAATTCGAGGCCTTCTGGCGGCTTGCTACGAGCGGAGTTGCCAGGGTGGGAGTCCGCGAAGGCGCCGCGAAGGCGGACTTCGGGCCGTTGTTGCCGCGATTTCAATCGCCCTTCCCAGGTCTTCCGAGCCTCATTCCTCCCGCAGCCCGATGCGCCGGCCGGCGACCTGCTTCAGCACCAGCGTAAGCAGCGCGAGCATGGTCAGCAGCGAGGCCACGGCGAAGGCGGCGGCGGAGTTATACTCGTTGTACAGGATCTCCACGTGCAGCGGGATGGTGGCGGTGACGCCGCGGATCTTCCCCGAAACCACGGAGACGGCGCCGAACTCGCCCATGGCGCGGGCGTTCAGCACGATGACGCCGTACAGCAGCCCCCAGCGCAGGTTGGGGAGCGACACCCGCCAGAACGTCTGCCAGCCGCCCGCGCCCAGGATCAGGCTGGCCTCCTCCTCCTCGCTCCCCTGCGACTGCATCAGCGGGATCAGCTCGCGCGCCACGAACGGGAAGGTGACGAAGAGCGTGGCCAGCACGATCCCCGGCACGGCGAAGATGACGTGCAGGTCGTGCGCGTCCAGCCACGGCCCCATCCAGCCGTGCAGCCCGAACAGCAGCACGAAGATGAGCCCCGACACCACCGGCGATACCGCGAACGGCAGATCGATGAGTGTGATCAGCACGCTCTTGCCGCGGAACTCGAACTTGGCGATCGCCCACGCGGCCGCCACCCCGAACACCAGGTTCACCGGCACCGCGATCGCCGCCACCAGCAGCGTCAGCTTCACCGCCGCGAGCGCGTCCGGGTCGCGGATCGCGGCGAGATAGGCCGAGCCGCCCTCCTTCAGCGCGCCCGCCAGCACCGCCACCAGCGGCAGCACCAGGAACACGCCCACGAACGCCAGCGAAACGCCGATCAGCGCGCGCCGCACCCAGGCCGGCTCGGCCGCGGCGCGCGAGGCGGGCAGGGCATCCGCGCGCGCGGCGGAGATCGCGATGGTCATCATGTCAGAATCGTCTCCCGTGCTCCCGTAGATCTCTCGCGCCAAACCCCACCGGCGTCCTCCTGAGTCGTCCCCGCGCTGCGAGTCGACTCCGCAGCCGGAACCAGCTTCCGAGCCGAACAGCCTCGCGCAGTTTGCGAGGCTTCCCGTGGTTGTTGCTGCGACTTCAGTCGCCGGTGCGGGGGCCAGCCCGCGAGCTGTCAATCAGTCCAGCCACACATTCAGCACTCAGCACTCAGCACCCAGCACTCAGCACTCAGCACTCAGCACTCAGCACTCAGCACTCAGCACTTGGGACTTGGGACTTATCCCTTCTCCAACCCCGCCCGCCGCCGGTTCGTCCACCACTGCAGCCCGTTCACCAGCAGAAGCAGCCCGAACGACAGCATCAGCATCACCGCCGCGATTGCCGTCGCCCCCGCGTAGTCGTACTGCTCCAGGCGGGTGACCACGAGCAGCGGCGCGATCTCCGTCTTCATGGGCAGGTTGCCGGAGATGAACACCACCGAGCCATACTCCCCCGCGCCGCGCGCGAACGCCAGCGCGAAGCCGGTGAGCAGCGCCGGCAGCAGCTCGGGCAGCACCACGCCGCGCACGCTCTGCCAGCGCGTGGCGCCCAGGCACGCGGCGGCCTCCTCGCGTTCGGGGCCCAGGTCCTCCAGCACCGGCTGGACGGTGCGCACCACGAAGGGCAGGCCGATGAACACCAGCGCCACCACAATCCCCAGCCGCGTGAACGCCACGTCCACACCCAGGCCGTGCAGCGGCCGGCCCAGCCAGCCGTTCTTGGCGAACAGCGCCGTCAGCGTGATCCCCGCCACCGCCGTGGGGAGGGCGAACGGGAGGTCCACCAGCGCGTCCACCAGCCCACGGCCGGGAAAGCGGTAGCGGACCAGCACCCACGCCAGCACGCACCCGAAGGCGACGTTCACCAGCGCCGCCGCGAACGCCGCCCCGAAGCTCAGCGCGTACGCCGCCACCACCCGCGGCTCGGTCACCGTCCCCCAGAACCGCTCCCACGAGAGCGTGGCCGAGCGCAGGAAGAGCGCGGCCAGGGGAAGGAGCACCAGCACCCCCAGGTACGCCAGCGTCATCCCCATCGACAAGCCGAACCCGGGGAGCACGCCCCGCCGTCGCCGCCGCAGCGGCATCACCATCGTCGCCATCTCCATCGCCTCTCTTGGTTCGTAGCCGATCATCCTCCGCCGCCTCTTGATTGCCCCACCCGGACGCTGCGGAGACGCTGTTGACTCACTCCCCGGCCCTCCGCGTCTCCGCGTCTCCGCGTGAGATCAGCCGGGATTGGCCGCGCGCGGAAGCCTCAGTGCGGACGGTAGATCTGGTCGAACACGCCGCCGTCGGCGAAGTGCGTGCGCTGCGCGGCGGCCCAGCCGCCGAACACCTCGGCCACCGTGAAGAGCCGCACCTGCGGGAACTGGCCCGCGTGGCGCGCCGCCACCGCCCCCGAGCGCGGCCGGTAGAACCACCTCGCCGCGATCTCCTGCCCCTCGTCGGAGTACAGCCAGTTCAGGTACGCCTGCGCCACCGCGCGCGTCCCGCGCCGGTCCACCACGCGGTCCACGATGGCCACCGGCGGCTCGGCCAGGATGCTGAGCGAGGGGACCACGATCTCGAAATCGGCCCCGTTCTCCTTTCGCGCCAGCAGCGCCTCGTTCTCCCACGCGATCAGCACGTCGCCGATGCCGCGCTCCACGAACGTCGTGGTCGCCCCGCGCGCGCCGGTGTCCAGCACGGGCACGTTGCGGAAGAGCCGGGTGACGAAGTCGCGCGCCTTCGCCGCGTCGTTGCCGTTCGCGCGCAGCGCCCATCCCCACGCCGCCAGGTAGTTCCAGCGCGCGCCGCCCGACGTCTTGGGATTGGGGGTGATGACGGAGACGCCGGGCCGCACCAGGTCGCCCCAGTCGCGGATGCGCCTGGGGTTTCCCTTGCGGACCAGGAAGACGATGGTGGAGGTGTACGGCGCGCTGTTGTCGGGGAGGCGCGCCTGCCAGTTGGCGGGGATGAGCCGCGCCTGCGCCAGCGCGTCCACGTCCCATCCCAGCGCCAGCGTCACCACGTCGGCCTGCAGCCCGTCCAGCACCGCGCGGGCTTGCGAGCCGGAGCCGCCGTGCGACTGGCGGACGGTCACCGCCTGTCCGGTGCGCGCGCGCCAGAAGCGGGCGAACGCGGCGTTGTACTCCTGGTACAGCTCGCGCGTGGGGTCGTAGCTCACGTTCAGCAGCGTCACCGCGCGTCCCTGCGCGCGCGCCGCGCCCGCTACCGCCAGCAGCGCGGCGGCCAGGGCGAAGGATCGAAATCGCATACGAAGATTCACGTCCGGGTTCGAGATCGGGTTCGTGGGGTCAGAAGGCGAGCTGCAGGCGGGTGAGGATCCCCTCCTCGGCCTGCCGGTCGCCGCCGTCCGCCGCGCCGCCGCGGAAGCGGGTGCGGCCGTAGTCCAGCGTCACCTTCACGTTGCGGTTCAGGTACCAGTTGGCGCCCACCGCCCACTCCCGCGCCGCGCGCGCCGACCGCGCCGGGTCGGCGAAGAGCGGGAAAGCGTGGGGATCGGCCTCCAGCGCACTGAGCCGCGCGGTCAACTCGATCGCCCCGGGCGCGTGCTTCGACGGATCGAACGCCTGCCGCGGCCGCACCCCGGCGAACGACGCGTCCTCGCCGGTGAGGACGTATCCCGCCGCCACCTGCCACGCCCGGCTGGTGAGCCGCGCGGCCGAGGTGTCGCGCCGCACCTGCTGCCGCGAGGTCACGTGCTCGGCCAGCACGCCCAGCGGGCCGCGGTAGAAGAAGGCCTGCGGCGAGATGCGGTCATGCGCGCCGCCGGCGATCGCCGTTCCCGCCGCCTGGCCGTTGGCGCGCCAGGCAAAGAACGTCTGCTGCCCGGGCGATTTGTAGGACGCCAGCCCCGGCGCCGCCGCGCTCCCCCGCTCGCTTCCGTGCGAGGCCGCCACGCCGAAGCCCCAGCCGCGCAGGAAGCCGCTGGGCCGGTTGCGGAACGGCTGCGCGAACACGCGCCCTGCCACCTCCTTGCGCCCGTCCGCGTCCAGATCGCCGCTGGCGCCGTCCGCCACGCCGTTGAACACCCCCGCCGCGTAGGAGACGGCGCCACCACCGACATCGCCCCAGAGCTGCACGCCGACGTCGCGGTTGGGGACGAGCGCGGTGGGGAGCGCGCGCTCCACGAACGCCAGCGCCGTCGCCGACTGCAGCCGCTCCAGCCCGATGGGCGGCTTGAACTTTCCCGTGCGGACGCGCAGGAAGGGGAAGAGGCGCGCGTCCAGATACGCGTCCTGCACCAGCACCTTCCCCTCGCCGAAGTCCGCCATCAGCCGGAAGCCGTAGTGGCGCGCCACGGTGCCCTCCAGGATGGGGCGGACGCGGCGCAACTCCAGCGTGCTGGCGGACTTTGCCGCGCCCTGCACGAAGAAGCGACCGTCGCTGTGCACGTAGCCGCGGAAGCTCACCGCGTACGCGCCGTCCGCCGAGCGGAACTGCACCCCTTCCGGCCCGGCGGTGAGGGTGGAGGCCGATGCCTTCGCCGCCGCGGCGGCCTCGTGGTCCAGCTCCAGCCGCCGCTCCAGGATGCGGACGCGCTGCTCCAGCTCCTCCACGTGGCGCGCGGCGGTGTCGCCCGGCTCCGCCGTGTCCGCGGGCGCCGCGGCGGGCCCCTCCGCCGGCGGCGACGCGGACGCGCCCTGCGCCGCCGCGCCTCCTGGCACCAGCGCGAGCGCCGCCCACAGCGCGGCCGCCCCCGCGAATGTTCGGTTCCTGCGCATCTCGCTCTCTCCTGCCGCGGGAACCTCCGGCGGTCCGGTCGGGTCGCGTCACGTGGTATCGGTGGATGTTTCCGTCCGCCTCCGGTCATCCGGCCGGCGTGATCTCGTCGTGCGCTTGGGATCAGGGAGATGGAGATTCCGTCATCCCCCGCTCTTCATCTTCATCCCCTTTCCCAATCTCCACTCAGCACTCAGCACTCAGCACTCAGCACTCAGCACTTAGGACTCAGGACTTAGGACTTAGGACTTATATTAGGACTCAGGACTTCGTGACTCGCACCTTCTCCGTCCGCTCGATCTGCACGACCCGCGAATCGTGGATCGTGATCTGGACCGTGCCGAAGCGGATGGCGCGCACCGCCTCGAGGATCATCTCGTCGACCGTCGGAACGGGTTGCGGATTGCCGTCGCGGACCGCGCGCAGGGCGGAGGTGGCGGGCGGGCTCATGCGGGCTGCCCCCAGAGCGAAAGGCGGCGCGGCGCGGCGGGCTCCGCGGGGATGTCGGGCTCCGGCGCGATCTCGCTTCCCTCGACCGGGTAGGCGCGGACGTGGGTGGCCTCGACGGCCACGCGCGCGCCCGGCTCGATCCCCGCCAGCAGCGAGCTGCGCCGCGGGAACTGCGCGAAGAGCGGCCCCGCGCCGTCGATGGTCGTCTCGACCCGCACCCGGTCGCCCAGCGGCACCACGCGGCGGACCGTGGCCACGCCGTCGTCGGCGCGCCAGAACTTCAGGTCGTACGAGCGGATGACCAGGCGCACCCGCGCGTGGCCGTTGGGGTGGGGCAGGGGAATGCGGAGCGCGCCGACCGTGGCCACGTGGTTGCGCGCGTCGGCTTCCAGCACGTTCACGTCGCCGATGAAGCGGGCCACGAACTCCGATCGCGGGTCGTCCAGGATCTCCTGCGGCGAGCCGGCCTGCTCCAGCCGCCCGCCCTGGATCACCACCACGCGGTCGGCCAGCGAGAACGCCTCTTCCTGGTCGTGCGTCACGAAGATCGAGGTGACGCCCACCTCGTCGTGCAGCCTCCGCAGCCATGCGCGCAGCTCTTCGCGCACCCGCGCGTCCACAGCGGCGAACGGCTCGTCGAGGAGAAGGAGCCGCGGGCGCGGGGCCAGCGACCGGGCTAGGGCCACGCGCTGCCGCTGCCCGCCCGAGAGCTGGCCGGGCATCCGCCGCTCCAGCCCCGACAGCCCCATGATCGACACCAGCTCGGCCACCCGCTCGCGCCTCTCCGCCCTGCCGACGCGCTGCACCTTCAGCCCGTAGCCGATGTTCTCCTCCACGCTCATGTGGCGGAACAGCGCGTAGTGCTGGAAGACGAACCCCACGCGGCGGTGCTGCGGCGGCACGTGGTCCACCCGCTCGCCGTCCAGCCACACCGAGCCGCGGTCCGCCGTCTCCAGCCCGGCCACGATGCGCAGCAGCGTGCTCTTGCCGCCGCCTGAGGGGCCCAGCAGCGCCACCAGCTCGCCCGTGGCCACCTCGAAGCTCACGTCGTCCACCGCGGTGAACGCGCCGAAGCGGCGGGTGACGCCCTGCACTCGGATTCCCACTTTCCGACTCTCCTTTGCGAACGGGACCGCAGATGGGATGGAGGGAGACGAAAAACGCCGCCCCGGCTGGAAAGCCGGGGCGGCGTGGTCCGATTCGTATCCCTGCTAGCGCGCGGGCGTCACCTCACCCCGCTGGATACCACGGCTCTCCGGACCCGCTTCCCGGCACTGGGAGGGGGGCCGAACAACACATCGCGGCGCAGCGGAAGGTGGAACGCACGATTCGGGTCCTGGTGTGGAGCGTGTGACCGCAACCTGATTCAAAGGGTAATCACCCTCCCGCGGGGCGTCAATGCCCGAGGTACGAAGTGCGGATGGGTGACGCGAACGGGCACGGAGAGCGCCCGACGCGTCAGCTCGCCTTCCGCACGGGCTCGGGCTCGGCCTCGACGTCGTCGACCGGTACGATCTGCTCGAGGTCCGCATCCGCGGCGCGGAAGGCGTCCCAGTAGTCGTGCGCGAGCTGCATCTTGATCCACATCCCCGGGCTCTGGCGGAACAGCTTCGCCAGCCGCAACGCCAGTTCCGGCGTCACCGGCACGCGCTCCGCGAGCAGTTCCTCGACCACTGCCAGCGGCACCCGCAGCCGCGCCGCGAACTCCTCGGCCGACCACCCGTAATCGGGCA
The DNA here is from genome assembly GCF_035474595.1 of Longimicrobium sp. Classification (NCBI taxonomy): domain Bacteria; kingdom Pseudomonadati; phylum Gemmatimonadota; class Longimicrobiia; order Longimicrobiales; family Longimicrobiaceae; genus Longimicrobium; species Longimicrobium sp. The sequence goes on along the minus strand of NZ_DATIND010000116.1, from coordinate 13,714 downwards.
GATAGTCCTCCCGCAACATTTCGCCCGGATGAGGCGACGGACCGTGGGTTGGCACCCGGATGAGAAGGTCCTGCGGGCTGAACCCATGCATCCGCAGCGGCTCAGTGGTAGTCCGTGATCTCGACATCTTCAGCTCCAGATTCGGTCCACCGGAAGCACACGCGGTACTGGTCGTTGATTCGGATCGCGTGCTGTCCGACGCGCTCGCGCCGGAGAGGATGGAGCCGGTTTCCAAGCGGTGTCTTGAGCTTGGCGAGCGATTCGGCCGCGTCCACCGCGGCCAGCTTTCGCCGCGCGACAGGCCACATGTCCGGAGGGCAGAGATTCCGCGCCTGCTGCGAGTCCACCTGTCTGAAGATGTCCTCGGTGCCGCGGTTTCGGAAGCTGATGATCACGGATGGGATTCATTCCGGGCTGCCGTTTGGGTTCACGCGGCCGGAATGCTATCCACGCATCCGTGAAAGTGCAAACAATGGACAAGAATGGACGAGCGCCGCCGTCACACCACCGCGGCCGTCACCTCCGTCGTCGCCGCGGCATCCGGCGCCGCCTGCGGCTCGCGGCCGGGGAGCACCTCGAACACCTTCAGCGCCAGCGGCACGCGCCCGAACGGGGCGCTCACCTGCACACCCTGGATCATCCCCAGCGCGTCGCGGAGCATCTCCTGCGCGACCATGGTGCCCTCCAGCGTCCCCTGCTCCTTCCCCTCGGCGCTCGCGCGGCGCATCCGCTCCAGCACCCCCTCGGGCACGACCACGCCGGGGACCTCGTTGGCCAGGAACTCGGCGTTGCGCGCCGACACCAGCGGCCACACGCCCGCGATCACGGGAATCCTGATCCCCTCGCGCTCGATGTGGTTCACGAAGCGCTCCAGCTGGCGCAGGTCGAACACCGGCTGGGTGATGCAGTACTCCGCGCCCGCGTCCACCTTCCAGTAGAAGCGCCGCATCTCGTGCTCGAAGTCCTCGGCGCCGGGGTTCACGCCCACGCCGACGACGAACGAGGTGGGCTCGCCCAGCACGTTGCCGCCGGGGTCCAGCCCGCGGTTCAGCCGCGCCGCCAGGTTGGTCAGCCCGATCGCGTCGATGTCGAAGACCGCGGTCGCGTCCGGGTACGGGCCCATCTTGGGCGGGTCGCCGGTGATGAACAGCATGTTCCGCAGCCCCAGCGCCTGCGCGCCGAGGAGGTCGCTGAGCATCCCCAGCAGGTTGCGGTCGCGGCAGCAGTAGTGGATCACCGGCTCGATCCCCACGCGCTGGTGGATGAGCAGCGCCGTGGCCAGCGCCCCCATGCGGCTCTGCGCGCGCGGGCCGTCGGGCACGTTCACCCCGTCGACCCCCGCCTCCTTCAGCAGCCGCACCCCTTCCAGCATCGGCTCGGGATTGGTCCCCCGCGGCGGCACGATCTCCACCGTGGTCAGGAACTCGCCGCGGGCGAGCTTGGCGCCCCAGCTGGAGCGCTCCGCCAGCGGCACCGGCTCGAACGCCGTGCCGTCCGTCTCGCCGCCGCCCACGAACACGCGCGGCTGCTGCACGGGCGAGAGCATGCGCAGCGCCCCACAGATGCGCGCGACGTGCTCCGGCGTGGTCCCGCAGCACCCGCCCACGAAGCGCACGCCCTTGCGGATCATCCGCGCGGCATACGTCGCCATGTACTCGGGGCTGGCCATGTAGATGGTGCGCCCGTCCACGTCGCGCGGGAGGCCGGCGTTGGGCTGCATGGAGATGGGGCGCGTGGTGGCCGCCACCAGCCGCTCGGCCACGTTCAGCATCGCGTTGGGCCCCACCGAGCAGTTGAGCCCGACCACGTCGGCACCCAGCTCGTCCAGCCGCTCCACCAGCACGGCGGCCTCGGTGCCGAACGGCGTGCGCCCGTCCTCGCGGATCACCATCTGCGCGACCACGGGGAGGTCGGAGACGTCGCGGACGCCCAGCAGCGCCTGCTCGATCTCGTCCAGGTCGCTGAAGGTTTCCAGGACGAACAGGTCCACGCCGCCGGCCGCCAGCGCCGCCGCCTGCTCGCGGAAGAAGCCGCGCGCCTCGGCGACGGAAGTGGGCCCGTACGGCTCGATGCGCATCCCCAGCGGCCCCATCGCGCCGGCCACGCAGGCGCGGTCGCCGGCGGCCGCGCGGGCCACCTGGGCGGCCCTGAGGTTGATCTCCTCCAGCCGGTCTTCCAGCCCGTGGCGCGCCAGCTTGGGGCGGTTGCCGCCGTAGCTGTTCGTCTCCAGGATCTCGGCGCCGGCCTTCACGTAGGCGCGGTGGATGTCGCGCACCAGGTCCGGCTGGCTGACGTTCAGCTCGTCGTAGCAGCGGTTGATGTAGACGCCCTTGCCGTACAGCATGGTGCCCATGGCACCGTCGAACAGGTGCGGGCGTCCGTCGGCCAGCAGCTCGCGAAAGTCGGGCATGGCGTGCGATCCGTGTCAGGTCGCGCGCCACGTCCGGGCGCGCTCAGAATGAAATGGCGGGGGAGAGCTTCACGTCCCCCTTCCCGGCGCCGGGCTGGATCCACAGCATCCGGCCGGCGGCGTCGATCCCCAGCTCCGTCTCGCCCTTCTGGGGCGTGCAGCCGTGGCGGCCGGGGTAGATCCAGCGCTGGCGCGTGCCGCGGCGCAGCTGCGCCATCACCGAGTCGGTGTCGGACTCGCTCAGCTCGCCGCGGACGTGCTCCATCGCCCCCGGCGGGCAGCGGGTGGGGCGCGGCCCCAGCGTGCGCAGCACCAGCGCGGTGTCGGCCCGTGCCGGCAGGGCCCCGGCGGCGCGGCGGCGCCGGTTGTCGGGCGAGAAGTACAGCGCCACGGCCACGGCGATCAGCCCGAGCACCAGGATGAGCAGGCTCAGCCGCCGCGACCCGGGCTTGTGCGTCTTCAGCGCCCGGTCGATGGAGTCGTACGCTGCGGCGATGCGGTCCTCCTGCGCGGCGGTGGCGCGGTGCGGGTGGGCGGTTTCGCGGACGCCGCCCCCGCTGCAGGATTGGCGCCGGAATGCTCATCCCCGATCACCGCCCATCCCCATCGCCATCCCACCCCATCCCCCAAATCCCATCTCCCAATCCGCATACTCGACGTCCCAACTCGACATCCCACAGCCCAACCGTGCGGGCCGAACCACCGGAGCGGATCCGCCGCGCCCGTGCAGCCCTCACCCGGCTCGCCCAGGCTCGCCACCCTCTCCCGACAGCAGGAGAGGGTTGGCCGGGGTTCAGGCTTCGCCGCGCAACCTCACCTCGCCCGCACCTCAGCCACTCTCGAGCCGGGATGCCGCGGCCGCAGTCCCGCAGGGACTTTGTGCGGTTGTTGCCCCCGAATTCATTCGGGGGTGGGGGGTGAAAGCCAGCCCCTCTCACCCCGCCGAGAAGTACTTCGCCGCCGGGTGATGCACCACCATCGCGGCCGTGCTCTGCTCGGGATCGAGCTGCCACGCGCTGGTCAGCCCCACGCCAATGGTCTCCTTCACCGGAAGGATGCCGAACAGCACCTCGTGCTGCTCGATGTCAGGGCACGCGGGGTACCCCCAGCTGTAGCGCAGCCCGCGCGGCTCGGCGAGCCCCAGCTCGCTGCGCACGCGGCGGTTGATGTACTCCGCCGTCCCCTCCGCCGTCTGCACGCTGAAGCCGTGCAGGAAGTACCCCTCGGTGTAGTCGCCGCTGGCGTTGCGCCTGGCGATGAAGTCGGCCGCGCGGTCGCCGCTGGTCACCACCTGCAGCGCCAGCACGTCCCCGGGCCCGTTCCCGTTCAGCGGGCGGAAGTAGTCGGCCAGGCTCAGCTCCTCGCGGTCCTCCTGCCGCGGGAAGGAGAAGCGCCCGATCTCCTTCGCGCGGTCCGCCGGGTCGAACACCACCACGTCGTCGCCCTCGCGCCCCACGGGGAAGTAGCCGTAGATGGCCCGCGGGCGGAGCCATCCCTGCGTCCGCGCCTCCAGCGTGTAGCGCTTCAGCCGCGGCTCGAAGTCCTCGCGCAGCAGGCGCTCCCACTCCTCGCCCTTCAGGTTGCGCGCGCCCCACTGCATGCGGTACAGCGTGTTGCGGTCGATGCACTCCACCACGTCGTCCACGGGAATGGTGTCCAGCACCTTCCACCCCCAGAACGGCGGCGATGGGACGTCCGCCTCGGGCACCGTGGCCCCCGCGCGCGAGGCCGGACGCAGCTCGCCCGCGCGCGCCTTCGAGCGCGCGTACTCCTCGCTCCGGCGCACCATCGCCTCGTTGTGCTCGCGCACCCAGCTGTCGCGCTCGCCGCTCATCAGCCGGTCCATCACCGACAACCCCTCGAACGCGTCCTTGCAGTAGAACATCCCCGACGGGTACGGCTGGCCGTCGCCGATCACCGCGGCGGCGCGCACGAAGCTGGGGTTGATGGCCGCGCCGCCGACCAGGAGCGGATACTCCTTCCCGCGCCGGAACAGCTCCTGCGCGCAGAGCGGCATCTGCTTGCTGGTGGAGACGAGGAGCGCGGAAAGGCCGATGGCGTCGGCGCCCACCTCGTCGGCCTTCTCGATGATGGTGTTCACCGGCACCTGCTTCCCCAGGTCGAACACCGTGTAGCCGTTGTTGGTGAGGATGGTGTTCACCAGGCTCTTGCCGATGTCGTGCACGTCACCGTACACGGTCGCCAGCACCACCTTCCCCTTGGTCTGCCCCTCGGTCTTCTCGAGATAGTTCTCCAGCCGCGCCACCGCCTTCTTCATCACCTCGGCGCTCTGGAGGACGAAGGGGAGGATGAGCTCGCCGGCGCCGAACTTGTCGCCCACCTCCTTCATCGCCGGGAGCAGCACGTCGTTCAGCACGGGCACGGCGCCCAGCTTCTCCACGGCGGCGTCGATCAGCTCCTCGACCCCGTCCTTCTTGCGGTGCAGGATCTTCCAGTGCAGCGCCGCCTCGGGCGTCATCTCCGCGGTGGGGTCCGCCGAGCTCTCCTGCTCGACCGACGCGCTCTCGAAGCGGGCGATGTACGCGGCCAGCGGGTCGTGCGTCTCCGTGCGCCGGTCGAAGATCAGGTCGTCGGCCAGCTTGCGGTCGTCCGAGTCGATCTCGAAGTACGGCTTCACGTGGGCCGGGTTGATGATCCCCGTGTCCAGCCCTGCCTCCACGCAGTGATGGAGGAAGACCGAGTTCAGCACCGTGCGCGCGTGCGGCTGCAGCCCGAACGAGACGTTGGACACGCCCAGCGTGGTCAGCACGCCCGGCAGTTCGCGCTTGATGGCGCGGATCCCCTCGATGGTCTCCAGCGCGCTGCGGCGGAACTCCTCGTCGCCGGTGGACAGCGTGAAGGTCAGCGCGTCGAAGATCAGCGCGTCCGGCGCCAGCCCGTACTCCTGCGTGGCGATCTCGTGGATCTTCCGCGCGACGGCCAGCTTGGTCTCGGCCGTCTTCGCCATCCCGCCGAGATCCTTGTCGATCGTAAGGGCGATGACGGCGGCGCCGTGCGCGGCGACGAGGGGGAGGACGGCGTCCACGCGCTCACGGCCGTTCTCCAGGTTGATGGAGTTCACGATCGGCCGCCCGGGCGACTGCTCCAGCGCCGCCTTCAGCACGTCGGCCTCGGTGCTGTCGAAGCAGAGCGGCGCGTCCACCCCCTGCGACAGGAGCTTGACGACCGTGCGCATCTGCGCCGCCTCGTCCTGCCGCTCGGTGAGCGCCACGCAGACGTCCAGCACGTGCGCGCCGCTCTCCGTCTGCTCGCGCCCGACTTCCAGCACGCCGTCGTAGTCGTCGGCCAGCAGGAAGCGCTTCACCTTGCGGCTCCCCTGCGCGTTCACCCTCTCGCCGATCATGGTGGGCGCGGGGATCTGCACCAGGTCGGTCGCGCGGATGGCCGAGGAGAGACGGGGGACGTAGTCGACCTCGCGCTGCTTCGGCTTCAGCGGGCGCACGGCCTCTACCAGGCGGCGGATGTGCTCGGCGTTGGTCCCGCAGCACCCGCCCACGATGGAGACGCCGAACTCCTCCACGAACTCGCGCATCTGCGCGGCGAAGGGGTCGGCCTCGAGCGGGTAGACGGCGCACCCCGCCTCGTTGTGCGGGATCCCCGCGTTGGGGATGCAGGAGATGGGAAGCCGGCTGTTCTCGCCCAGGAAGCGCACGGCCTGCCGCATGTGCTCGGGGCCGGTGGAGCAGTTCAGCCCGATGACGTCGGCCCGCAGCGCCTCGAGCGTGACCATCGCCGCGCCGATGTCGGTGCCCAGCAGCATGCGCCCCGATGTGTCCAGCGTCACCTGCACCTGCAGGGCGACCGGGCGGCCGGCCTCGCGGATGGCCTCGCGGCACCCGAACACCGCCGCCTTCACCTCCAGGATGTCCTGGCTGGTCTCGATCAGCAGCACGTCCACGCCGCCCTCGATCAGCGCCCGCGCCTGCTCGGCGAAGACGGGGACCAGTTCGCCGAAGGTGATGTTGCCCAGCGTGGGGTCCGACGCCGAGGGAAGGAACCCGCTGGGACCGATGGAGCCGGCCACGAAGCGCGGCCGCCCGTCCGCCGCGAAGCGGTCGGCCACGCGCCGGGCCAGCGAGGCGGCGGCCACGTTGATCTCGCGGACCTCGTCCTCCAGCCCGTACTCGCGGAGGGTGATGCGGTTGGAGCGGAAGGTGTCCGTCTCCAGCACGTCGCACCCGGCCTCCATGTAGCCGGAGTGGATCTCCTCGATCACCTGCGGCCTGGAGATGACGAGGTAGTCGTTGCACCCCTCAAGGCGCTCGCCCCCGAAGTCGGCGGCGGTCAGGTCGTAGCGCTGGATGGAGGTGCCCATGGCACCGTCGAACACGAGCACGCGCTCGCGGAGCGCGGACAGGTACGGGCTGGTCGTCTGGTCGGACATCGGCGTTCGGATCTTTCTCGAATACAAAAAGCCCCGCGACTCGATCCGAGTGCGGGGATGGTGGGCCCGGTTTGTTCCGGCTCCGGGCTGATCCCGACTCTTTAGCGTTTTTTTATCGAGGTCGCAAGCGGTCGCAAATCCATCCTCGGCACGCGGGAGCATGCACCGTCGAATCTATCCCGAATTCCTTCCGGCGCAACCCCGCGCATCTTCCCGCGTCCCCAGCCACCCGGAGATCCAGCGATGCGGGGGAGTCGCGGGCACGGCACCTGCTACCTCGCGCCAGTCCTTTTCATCCTCGCAAACCTGGAGATCCGACCGATGCACAAGCTGAAGCTGGACGTGGAGAGCCTGGCCGTGGAGTCGTTCGAGGCCGCCGCGGAGGCCGCGAGCCCCGGCACCGTCCACGCGCTCGAGGCCGAGCCCACGCCCCTCGTGAAGACGCTGCCGCTCTCCAACTGCGTCTACTCCGCCTGCGCGACCTGCGGCATCTACTGCTGAAGACGAGGGGCGCGCGGCGAAGCTTCGTTGCGCGCCCTCCGCGTCTCCGCGTGAGATCCCGCGAGGCCCAGGAGACGCGACAGCAGACGGGCGGGCTCGCATCCTCGCGAGCCCGCCCGTGTCGTTCCGTACTTCCGTACTCTCGTACTTCCGTACTTTCTTACTGCCCCGTCGCCACCCGCTGCCGCGCCTGCGCCTGCTCGGCGGCGCGGAAGAGCGCCGCCTGGTTGGGCGAAGCCTGCAGGAGGCGCACGGCCTCCTGCAGCGCCTTGTCGTCCACGTCGTTGCGCTGCGCCGCCGCCGACTGGCCGAAGCGCGAGACCGCGATCTGGTTGGCCAGCTGCCGGTCCACCCAGCGCTGCGCGCCGGCGTACTGCTCGGGGGTGATCTCCACCCCGGCGGCGCGCAGCCGGGTGAACAGCTCCTGGCGCATCTGCGGCGTCACGGGGAAGCTCGGCTGCAGGTTGGGCATGCGGCGCTCGTACTCCAGCGCGTAGCGCATCACCACGCTGTTGTACACCGACGCCTTCCTGGACACCGCGGTGATGAAGGCGCGCTCGGCCAGCGTGGTGGTATCGCGCACCGTGAGGTCCGGCACGATGCCGCCGCCGCCCATCACCGTGCGCCCGCTGTCGGTGCGGTACGCCCGCCGCCGCGTGGTGTCGGCCGCCGCCGACGCGCTGTCGGCGTCCGCGTCGGCCTCGGTCTGGCCGGGGCGGTACGGCTTCTGGATGGAGCGCCCCGACGGCGTGTACCACTTGCCGGTGGTCAGCTTCAGGAAGTTGCCGCCCGACAGCCGGTAGACCGACTGCACCGAGCCCTTGCCGTAGCTGGTGGTGCCGATCACCAGCGCGCGGTCGTGGTCCTGCAGTGCGCCCGAGACGATCTCGGCGGCGCTGGCGCTGTAGGCGTCCACCAGCACCACCATGGGCAGGTCGACTGCCTCGTCGCTGCTGGCGCGATAGGTCTCGCTCTCCATCGGGTTGCGGTAGCGCGTCTCCACGATGCTCTGGCCGCGGCGCAGGAACAGGTCCGACACGGCCACGCCCTGGTCCAGCAGCCCGCCGGGGTTGCCGCGCAGGTCCAGGACCAGCTTGCGCGCGCCCTGCTGCTTCAGCCGCTCGATGGCGGCGCGCAGCTCGTCGGTCGAGGTCTGCGAGAACACCAGCAGGTCCACGTACCCCACGCCGGGCGCCGCCATGTAGGCGTACGGCACCGAGTGCAGGTGGATCTCCTCGCGGTTGATGGTGAAGTGCAGCGGCTGGTCCACCCCCACGCGGCGCACGGTGAGGTTCACCGGGGTGCCGATGGCGCCGCGCAGCGCCTTCACCGCGAAGTCTTCGTTCCACCCCTTGGCGTCCTTGCCGTCGATCTCGACCAGCATGTCGCCCACGCGGATGCCGGCGCGCTCGGCCGGGGTGCCGGGGAGCACGCTCACGGCGGTGATGTACCCCTCGCGCGGGGCGAGCTGGATCCCCAGGCCGCCGTACTCGCCGCTGGTCTGCAGGTGAAGCTGCGCGTACTCGTCGGCGGTCATGAAGACGGTGTGGGGGTCGCCCAGCTGCCCCAGCATCCCCTCGATCGCCTTCTGGTACAGGTCGCCCTCGGCGTGCTCGTCCACGTAGCGCGTTTCCACGTAGTGCAGCACCTCGTCGAAGAGCTGCGCACGCTGGAACACGCTCTGCTGGCCGGTCACCCCGCGCTGCAGCAGCCAGCCGCCCGACACCAGGGCGACGCCGGCCACCAGGGCGGGCGCAACGACGGTACGCTTGAGCTTCATCAGGCCTCCGGAAGGTCACGCATTGCGGGGGCGCCGTCCCCGGTGTGTGGACGGGGCGGCGCGGCTGGTGCTTGATAAACCCGCGTGGCGCAAAAGGTTTCGCGGCTTCGCGCCCGAGCGGCAAGGAACGGGCCCCCGACGGGCTTCCTGAACTGCGACGGCGGACGGCCGGATGGGGGGATACGGCGCGTCCGCTCCGACGGGGGGCTCCGAGGCGGGTCCGCGGCCCCCGTGGGGCCCTCCCCCGCGGCTGGGGCCGCGTACTCCCTCCCGATAACGGGCCCCGATAACGGGAGGGGGTAACTTCGACCGCGGCGCGCAGGTGGTGGCGCACTCGTCGGCGTCCGCTCGGCGCGTGGCCCTCGCCGGGCATCGTGGCCCAGCCCGGATGCATCCCTGCCGATCTCGACGGTATATCGGAAGATTGCCTCACCCGCGCCATACGACAATCCCCCTGACCCGATCTCCGGGCAGGGGGATTGTCATCATCTCACGATCCGCGTCTCGATCAACCGATGCCGTTACCAGGCACTCGGCGCTTGGCACTCGGCACTTCTTCCTATCGCCCGAGCACCTGGACCGAGAACGCGAACCGCCAGTACGGCTCGTCGATCCCCGCCGCGGTCCCGCCGCGCCATCCGCGCTCGCCGCCGATGTCGATGGCGGCGCCGCGCCCCGCGAAGCGCCACCCCAGCCCGGCGGTGATCGCCCGCTCGTTCGGGAACGCCGGGTCGGTGCCGGTCCAGCGGAAGGGGAGCTGCGCGTAGCGCCCGCCCACCCGCAGCGGCAGCACCTTGCGGAAGAGCTGGAACCCCGTGTACTCCACGCCCGCGGAGACGCTGGACGCGTCGCGCGCGCCGCCGGTGGCCGAGAGGTCGCCGTCCAGCGCGCTCCACCGGGCCCAGTGCCCCGAGGCCACGATCATCGTGCGCCCGCCCAGCAGCGTGCTGGCGCCGGCGTCCACGGTCAGCGGGTTGGCGTAGTCCTTCCGCTCGGTGCCCGTGCTGTCGGAGCTGGCGCGCACGTGCCCGCCCCCGTGCACCGCCGCCGACAGGCTGAGGTTGGTGAGCGGCTGGAAGCGCACCCCGCCACCCACCTGCACGCCGGTGTAGGTGTAGGTCACCGCGCTGGTCACCGACTCCAGCCCGGTGATGGTGCGCACCACGCTGTCGTTGGCCGCGCCGGTGAACACGTCGAGCGACGCGCCCACCGAGATCTTCTCGTTCAGCCGGTACCCCACGCCGCCCTGGAAGCGCGCCACCCCGCCGGCCGAGATGAAGCGGTCGTTCACCGCCGTGCGCCCGGTGCTCAGGGTGATGGAGTCGTCGCGGGCCACCTGCCAGTGCTGGTCCAGGTACGAGCCGTATCCCAGCTGCAGCGCCAGGCGGCCGGAAACCGGGAACACGCCCAGCAGCTGCGGGAAGCGCGCGGTGCTCCCCGAGGTCCGCTCGGCGCCCGCGGTGGCGTCGTAGTGGTCGTTCTGCAGCGTCACGATGAACGACGGTGCAGGGATCCCCGCGGCCGAGGCCGGGTTCACCAGCGACGGGAACGGGTCCGACAGCCCGGTGGTGACCCCGCCCAGCCCGCGCGACCGCGCGTCGATGGGCTCCAGCGGGTACCCCAGGCCGCGGCTGGCCAGCAGGCTCTGCCCGGCGGCGGGCCCCGCGATGACGGCGGCGAGCAGGGCCGCCGGGGCGGCCCCTCGCAGTAGCGTGCGAATCATGGAAGCTGGGGACGGGTGGGCAGCGTGTACACGATGCGCAGCCGCGGCAGCGCGTCGAAGCGCGAAAGCCCGAAGCTGCGGAAGCTGGCGCCGCTCACCGGGGGCGTCTGCCCCAGCAGCGCGAACGACAGCTGCAGCGAGTCCAGCTGCGCGCGCTGGCGGGCCAGCAGCGTGATGGGCAGCTCCACCACCGTGTCGGCGACCAGCTGGTTGACGAACGAGTTCTGCGCCAGGTCGGCGTCGATCGCCAGCTGCTGCAGCGGCGCGCGCCGCCCCAGCTCGGGCTCGTCGACCGTCCACAGCGTGAGGGTGACCGGCCGCAGCGGGTCGAACCCGGCGGGCGACGGCAGCGGCTTCAGCAGCAGCGACACCCGGTTCAGCTGCACGTCCTTCAGCCGCACCGTGGCGCACGCCGTGGGGCCCGCGCAGCCGGGAAGCGGCTGGTCCAGGTCCACGCTGAACAGCGTCCGCGCCGCGGTCACCCCGCCGGCCAGCCAGCTTCCCGCCGGCGTGGGCGGCTGGGGGGTGAACACGAAGGCCTGCTCGCTGGCGTTCACGTTCACCGTGATGGTGGTGTCGCGCACCGCGTTGCTGGGGCGCGCCGCCAGCCGCAGCACCGTGCTGGCGATCTGCAGCCGCTTCCCGCTGTTCACCGCCAGCAGCACCCCGGGAAACGAGTCCGGCCGGATGCGCGCCGCCGTGGCCGAGTCCAGCGCGATGACCACCGAGTCGCCCGCGGCGTGCGTGTAGGTACCCTGGCCCAGCAGCGCGCCGACCGTGCCGCCGGGCTGCGTCCACAGCACCCTGGTGCTGTCGGTGTTGAACGCCGAGTCCCAGGTGGCGGTCAGCGCGTCGTAGCGCTGGGCCAGCTCGAACGCCTGGATGGTGGTGCTCCCGGCCAGCGCGCTGCCCAGCGTGTCGATGGTCAGCACCAGCCGGGCGCTCCGCACGCCGAACAGCGTGTCGGTCTTGCTGGAGCCGTCCTGGCTGAAGACCAGCGAGTCGGGAAAGCCGAACCGGTCCAGCGCGTGCGCGTTCAGCACGCCCTGGTACTGGTTGGCCACCAGCTGCTCGGGAAAGGTGTGCCCGCTCTCGAAGCCCGCGAACGAGCCGATGGTCTGCAGGAACTGCGAGGCGGGGATGATCGCCTCGAGGGTCACCGGCCGGCCGCCGCCCGGAAAGAACTCGTCGCCCGACAGGGTGGGCGTGGTGTCCTTGCAGGCAGCCGCCGCCAGCAGCGGAAGGAGCGCGAGCACGGCCCGCGCGCGGACGTTCAGGAACGGCATTCGGTGCTGCGTCTAAGGTTTTGGCCCGGGCCCGTCGCGGTACACGCGCGGCAGGCGCGGGCCCAGCCCGGTCAGGATCTCGTAGCTGATGGTGCCCACACGGGCGGCCACCTCGTCCACCCGGATCTCGTCGTCTCCATCGCGGCCGACCAGCGTCGCCACGTCGCCGGCGGAAACCCCGGGGACGCCGGTCACGTCGACCACGGTCACGTCCATCGAGATGCGGCCGATCACCGGCACGCGGCGCCCGTGGAGCAGCGCCTCACCGCCCGCGGTGGCCAGCGCGCGCCGGAGCCCGTCGCCGTAGCCGATGGCCAGCGTGGCCCAGCGCTCCGGCCCACGCGAGCGGTACGTGGCGCCGTAGCCCACCGTGGCCCCCGGCGGCGCGTCGGCCACCCGCACCACGCGGGCGCGGACAGAGGCGACGGGCGCCGGATGCGTCTCCACCCCGGCCTGGCCGCCGTAGAGGAAGATCCCCGGGCGCACCAGGTCCATCCCGAACCCGCCCCGGCGGAGCGCCGCCGCGCTGTTGGCGCAGTGGACCACCCTCCGGGGCGCGCCTTCCGGCTCCGGCGGAAGCTCCGCCAGCGCCGCCCGGAACAGGCGGACCTGGGCCTCGGTGGGGCCCAGGTCCGGCTCGTCCGCGGAATGGAAGTGCGTAAAACACCCTTCCCATGCGATAAGATCCCCCGACCGCTCCGCGACCGCGGGGCCCCATTCGCCCGCGGCGCCGGCGGGGAGCCCCGCGCGCCCCATCCCCGTGTCGATCTCGGTGTGGAAGCTCACGCTCCGGCCGGTGTCGCGCGCCGCCGCGGCCCAGCGGTCCAGCGCGTCGAGCGCGGAGATGGAAAGGGTGAGGCCGGCCAGCGCCGCGCGCCGCTCCTCGCCGGGGGCCACGGGGGCGCAGACCAGCACGCGCCCCGCCCACCCCAGCGCGCGGAGCGCCTCGCCTTCGCTGACGGCGGCCACGCCGATGGCCCAGGGGCCGTCGGGCGCGAATTCGGCCAGGACGGCGCGGAGCACCTGCGCGGCGCCCAGGCCGTAGGCGTCGGCCTTCAGCATGGGAACGACGCCCGCGCCGGGCGCGGCGTTCCGCACCTGGCGCAGGTTCTCCCCCAGCGCGCCCAGGTCCACCTCGACCCAGGCCCTCGAAACCGCGGTTGACGGATCGGACACGACACCGGTATTCTAGGCCGCCTGTGAACCCGTCGCAAGCCGAAAACCCGCCTCCCGGGCCGCACTCCGGCGGCACGCTGGACCGCGCCCTGGCGCTGGCCGCGTTCCTCCGCGCCCGCTGCCCGTGGGACGCGGCGCAGACGCCGCTCTCGCTGCAGCCCTACCTGCTCGAGGAAGCGCACGAGGCCGCCCGCGCCATCGCGGCCGGCGACGCCGCCTCGCTGCGTGACGAGCTGGGCGACCTGCTGCTGAACGTGGCCTTCCAGGTCGTGATGGCGGAGGAGGCGGGCGCCTTCGGCCGCGACGACGTGGTGCGCGCCGTCGAGCAAAAGATGCGCCGGAGGCACCCGCACCTCTACGGCGGCGAGCGGGAAGAGTGGGCGGCCATCAAGGCGCGCGAGCGGGCCGGGCGCGGAGATCCGGACTCGATCCT
>NZ_DATIND010000115.1 GCF_035474595.1 Longimicrobium sp. | reverse complement strand
CCCCGCTTCTCCGCGTGCAACCTGCAGTTCGCGACGTCCGTCAGGCCGCGGCGGCGGAGGCGGTGCCGAAGTGCAGCGCGGCGAGGGCGCTCTCCAGCCGCTGCAGCATCGGGGCAATCTCGCCGCGCGAGACGGCGCCGACGGAGAGCCGGAACCAGCCGCTCTCGTCGGGGAGCCCGAACGCCTGGAAGGGGACGATGGCCATCCCCGCGGCCCCCAGGAGGTAGTGGCGGATGTCGTCGTTGGTGCGCAGCGTCTGTCCCTCGGGCGTCGCGGCGCCGTGCAGCTCGAAGCGCGCGCTCAGGTAGATGGCGCCCATCGGCATCACCGCCTCGACCGGGAAGCCGCGGCCGCGCAGCGCCAGCAGCCCCTCGTAGATCGCCTCCAGCCGCGCGAACACCTCGGAGAGCATGGTGTCGTGGTACGATTCGATTGCCGCGCGGTCCCCCAGCAGCCGCGCGACGGCGATCTGCTCGGCGCGCGGGGCCCACGCGCCCACGTGGCCCACCAGGCTGGCCATCCGCTTCACCAGGTCGGCCGGCCCCACGATCCACCCCACGCGCACGCCGGTGGAGGCGAACGACTTGGAGATGCCGTCGATGAAGATGGTGTAATCCCGCATCTCCGGACGCAGCGACACCGGGTTCACGTGCTCGGTCGCCCCGAAGGTCAGCATCCAGTAGACGGAATCGTACAGCAGGTACAGCGGCCGCTCGTCCGGGCCGCGGCGGGCGTTCTCCTCCAGCACCAGGTCGCAGATCTCCCCCAGCTGCCCGGCGGTGAACGCGGTGCCCGACGGGTTCAGCGGCGAGTTCAGCACCAGCATCCGCGCGCCGCGCACCGCCTCTTCCAGCGCCGCGCGCGTGGGAAGGAACGCGTCGCCGGCGTGGCAGAAGACGGGGATCCCGTGCGCGCCCGAGAGGTGCACGTAGTGGTTGTTGTTCCACGACGGGACCGGGTAGACCACGGTGTCGCCCGGGTCGATCACGGTGAGATACGAGGCATAAAGCCCCGGCCGCGAGCCGCCGGTGACCAGGATGGAGTCGATGCCGTAGTCCAGCCCCAGCCAGTCGCGGTAGAAGTCGCCCACGGCCTTGCGCAGCTGCGCCACCCCGTCCGACGGCGGATAGTTCGTCTCCCCGGCGCGCAGCGCGTCGACGATCCCGTCCACCAGCTCCTTCGGGGCGGGGAACTCGGCCGGCGCGAAGTCGCCCACGGTCAGGTTGCACACCTCCGCGCCCTGCGCGAGCATCGCGCGGACGTCGGCCGCGATCCGCAGGATCTCCGAGCCGATCAGCCCGTCGGCCATCGCCGACACACGCGGGTCCCGCATCGTGCCTCCTGAACGTGCAGTGTGGAAGGTTCCGCCGGGTCGTGGAACGGGGGGAAGATAGAGGGAGACGGGCCGCCTCGCGAGTCGCCCTCCTTGCATCGCGGGGGGATGCGAACGAGGTTGGCCGCTCCCGGCCGAATCCTCGTCTCCCCATCCTCCGACGTCGATCGATGAAGCTGCTGCTGCTGGCCGTCGGCCGTCCGCGCGGAGAGGCGGCGGACCTCATCGCCGAGTACGAGTCGCGCGCCAGGCGGTACTTTCCGCTGGACGTGGGCGAGGTGAAGGAGGAGGCCTTCCGCCGCGCGGGCGACGCGGCGCGCGTGCGCGACGAGGAGGGGAAGCGGCTGCTGGCGCGCGTTCCCGCCGGGGTGGAGATCGTGGCGCTGCACGAGACGGGAAAGCCGTGGACGTCGCAGCAGCTGGCCGACTGGCTGAACGAGCTGGGGGTGCGGGGGAGCCCCGGCGCGGCGTTCGTCGTCGGCGGGGCGTACGGGCTGTCGGACGAGATCCTGGCCCGCGCCCGCCACCGGCTCTCGCTCTCGGCCATGACGCTGCCGCACGAGATCGCGCGCCTGGTCCTCGCCGAGCAGCTCTACCGCGCCGGCACCATCCTTCGCGGCGAGCCGTACCACAAGGGGCGGGACTGACACGGCTTGGTCTCACGCGATGCCGGGGACGCGCACGGAAAGCGGGACCGGTTGCCCGCCGCCGTCCGAGTCTGTAACCTATCTCGTTACGAAATGCATCGAACGAATGCGCGAGCGGATGTTGCGGGTGGAGAACGGATGAGGATGACGACCATGGATTGCGGATGCGGCCTCCCGCGGCGGAGGGCACGCTGAGCCTGCACCTGCACGTCGCGCAGATCCGCGGCAACCGGCTGGTGGACGATTTCCTGGCCGGCGTCCCGCGGGCCGCCGCCTTCTACGAGGGCAACCCCCGCGACCTGTCCGCCTGGCGCGCCAAGCTGGCCGAGGTGCGGGCCCGCTTCGGCCGCGCCGAGCGCGAGCACGCCGCCGCCGCGCTGGCGCCGACCTCCGCGCGCGCCGCCGGGCGCCTCCGCCGCTTCGTCGAGGAAGGCGGGGCGATGGTGACCACCGGGCAGCAGGCCGGCCTCTTCACCGGCCCGCTCTACACCGTCCACAAGATCCTCTCCGCCGTGCGCCTGGCCGAGGCGCTGGAGCGTGCGCTCGGCGTGGTCGTTCTCCCCGTCTTCTGGGCGGCGTCGGAAGACCACGACTTCGCCGAGGTGAACCACGCCTTCGCGGTCGATGCCGCGGGCGAGCTGCGCCGCGTGGCCGTGGCCGCCACGGCGCCCGTGGCCGTGCCGATGAGCGAGATGCGGCTGGGCGCGGACGTCGAAGCAAGGTTGGACGAGTTCGCCGATGTCGTTTCGGGAGATGGAGATGCGTCGCCCTGGCTCGCGCAGCTTCGAGGCGCGTACCGCCCCGGCGCCACCATCGGCGCGGCGTTCCGGGACGCGATCGCGTCGCTCTTCGCCGATTTCGATCTCTTCGTCACCGACGCGGCCGATCCGGCGCTGAAGGCGGCCTCCGCGCACGTGCTGCTGGCCGAGCTGGAGCACGCCGCCGAGCACGAGCGGCTGGTCGCCGAGCAGACGGCGGCGCTCGCGGCGGCCGGCTACCCCTCGCAGGTCACGCTGGTGGAGGAGGCGACGAACGTCTTCTGGCACGGTCCCGCCGGGCGCGAGCGGCTGTACCGCGAGGGCGGGGGATTCGTGGCGAAGGACGCGCGGCGGCACTTCTCGCTCGACGACCTGCGCGCCGTCGTGGCCGCCGATCCGCGGGCGCTCAGCCCCAACGTCTTCCTGCGCCCGGTCGTCGAATCTTCCGTCTTCCCCACGCTGTCGTACGTCGGCGGCCCGGCGGAGACGGCGTACTTCGCGCAGGTGCGGCCGCTCTTCGCCGCGTTCGGGATCCGCGCGCCGGTGGTCTTCCCCCGCTTCGGCGCCAGCATCGTCCCCACGGAGATCGCGGAGGCGCGCGAGCGGCTGGCGATCACCGACGACGAGCTGCGCCTTCCCGGGCACGAGCTGTGGGACCGCGTCGCCCGCCGCCACATGCCAGCGGAACTCTGGGCACGGATGGACGCGCTCCGCCGCGCGCTGGTGGAGGGGTGGGGGAGCGTGATCGACGTCGCCGAGGGGATCGACGCCAACCTGCGCGACGCCGTCGGAGGGCGGCGCAACCGCGCGCTGCTGGAGGCGGCGAAGGCGGAGCGCACGGTCATCCGCCACTTCAAGCAGCGCAATCCGCAGATGGAGGCGGACGCGCGCCGCGTGCGCAACCACCTGCGCCCCAACGGCGTGCCGCAGGAGCGCGTGCTCACCGTCTTCCAGTACCTCGCCCGCGACCCCTCGCTCCTCCGCCGCCTGGCCGACGGCATGCACGTGGAGCTCGCCCCCGAAGCCGAGCCGGCGGCGGCGGGGGACTGAGCTTCCGTCTCCGATCAGAGCTCGAGCTTGAGGATCGTCTCCTCGCTCAGCTCAAAGTGCATGCTGTCGACGGAATCTCCCGAGAACTCGGCGCCCCAGTACCATCCGTGCTTGTTGAAGATGGGGAAGAGCGGGAGCATGCCGCGGTGCGTCAGGTGCACCCCCTGATCGACCACGGCCGTTCCGAAGAACAGGTCGATCGTGGTTCCCCAGCTGTGGTTCGACAGCTTGGAGGAATTGTGGTTGCGATGCCGCACGCACCACATCCCTGCCGTCTTCACGGCCTTGAACACGTCGGGGTGTTTCGTCTGCACCTCGGCGAAGATCTGCTTCAGCGACTCGACCGCGAACACCAGCCCGGTGACCTTGAACGGCCCCACGTTCGCGGTGACCAGCCGCGGCTTCATGGCGGCCGACGCGGGGCCGCACCCCGGCTTCGGCGTTCCCGGCGAGCCGAACTTCTTCAGCATCGTGGCTTCGGTGGCCGAGCTAAGGTTGGTGTTCATCAGGTCCTTGGGTGGGATCGGCACCTTGTCGCTGAGCTTGCTCATCAGAATCTCCTCGTGCGCGGGATGGAGAGGAAGAGCGGAAGCGGGAGATTCCGCGTTGGGTGCGGAATCTCCTGCATGATCAGATAGAGGGACGGCGAGCGGGATTTTGATCGCGCCCGCGGGCCGGACATCTCCGGGGCGGCGAAGGTGGGTCAGAGCTGGATTGAGTCACGCGCGCCGCACGGCGATGCGCCGCGCGTCCGGAGCGCGCACTACCATCCCCGCGCCCGCATCCGCTCCAGGATCTGCTGGCGGTAGGCGGGAGTGTTGCCGGTGGTGCGCTGGTGCGGGTTGGGGAGGAGCGCCGCCAGCCCGGCCGACTGCGTCCGCGACAGCTCCCGCGCGCCCACGTGATAGTGATGCCGCGCGGCCGCCTCGGCGCCGAAGACGCCGTCTCCCCACTCCACGTGGTTCAGGTACAGCTCCAGTATCCGGCGCTTCCCCAGGATCAGCTCGGCCGCGGGCGTGAGCGCCAGGTCGTACACCTTGCGGAGCGGATTGCGGCAGGCGCAGCCGAACAGGTTCTTCATCAGCTGCTGGGTGATGGTCGACGCGCCGCGCACCCGCCCGCCCCCGGTGGCGTCGCGGCGGGCCCGGCGCATCTCCACCCAGTCGAAGCCGTGGTGCGTCCAGAAGCGCCCGTCTTCCGCGGCGACCACGGCGCGCGGCAGGTGCGGCGAGATCTCGGCGAGGGGACGGTATTCGCGGCGTTCGGCAAGGTCCCGCCCTCCCGCCCACGCCTCGAGCCGGCGCTGGAGCCCGACCCCGGTGGCGGGCGGCGGAACGAAGCGGTAGACCACCAGCAGCAGCAGGCAGAGCACGTAGTACCCGGCCAGCACCTTCCCCACCCAGAACGCCAGCCTGACCGCGAGGCGCCGGCGGCGCGGCCGCGGCTCGGCCGGCTCGTACGGCAGCGTCGCGTCGTCGCCCGGCTCGATCGGCGGAGGCCGGCGGAACCTCATCGCGGCGTCAGAACTCGACGGTGAGCATCACGCGCCCCTGGCGGTGGTCCGCGGTGCACCCCAGGCAGAGGGGGAGGCCGAACCCCGCCTCGAGCTGGTGGAGCGGGTGGACGAACACGCCGGGGACCAGGTACTCGTGCTCGGACGCCGACCACGCGAGCTCCAGCGTCGGCGTCACCTTGTTCCGGTCGAGCAGCGCCGCGACGCCGCCGGAGAAGCCGTCGCCCGGCGAGCGCAGGTCGGTGGCGACGCTCGCGTGCACCTGCACCGGGCCCCACTGCCGCGCCGCGACCACCTCCGGCTCCCACGACGGCGCCTCGTCCGGCGACAGGTCGATCTCCAGCCCCGCGGAGACGGCGACGGGGCTCTGGCCGGGGATCACGGCGTACAGCACGCCCAGGTCCCACGCGCTTTCCTCGTCATCCCCATTCCCTTCCACAGCGGGGGTGACGAGGGAGAGCTGGAGCCGGTCGGTCACGCCGTACTCGCCCAGCAGCCGCGTGTTCGTCTCGTCCTGCAGGCGCGAATGCGCGGTCAGCTGCACCTCGCCCCGGTCCTGCGTGCAGGCCGTCTCCACCATGAACAGCTCCTGCGCCAGCTGCGGCAGCGGCCGTGGCGGACCCGCCTCCTGTCCCGCGGCGGCACGGGGGATGGAGAGCGCGGCCGACGCCGCGAGCAGCAGGAGATGCACCGACTTCGGTCGCACGGATGGGATCTCCGTTCCTCTTTGAGGATCAGGCGTCGGGGAAGCGGCCGGCGTAACGGCCGATCCACTCCGCCGCGGCCTCGGGCGAGGTGAGGACGCGGCCTTCGCGCTCCTCGATTTCGCGGCGGTACTGCTCGATCGAGCAGACCTGCTCCACCATCCGCGCGCGGAAGGCGTCGTTGGCGCTCAGGAACTGCACGCCGATGCAGTGGCGGTCGCCCTCGCTGGCGCACCACACCACGCGCGCCTCGGCCTCGAACGGCGGATCCACCTCGGCGATGCGGACCTGGATGGTGCTGCCCAGCGGGATCGCCCGGTCGGAGATGAACGAAAGCCCGCCCTTGCTGACGTTGATCCCCTGCTGCGTGCGCGGGGCACCGCCGTCCACCGCGCGCACCTCGATGGGCACGCCGGCGGTGTGGCGGATGAAGCTCCGCCGCGGGTTCGCGCGGAGGTCGCTCGTCTCGGGACCGTGATCCATCCACATACCTTCCTGCAAAACCGATGGACGAGAGGGGAAAACGAGCGGGAGGGCACGCGCCGCGCGTGCCCTCCCGGTCCGGTCGTGCCGATCAGACCCGCGGCGGCGGCGGGTTGGGGTCGACGCGGTCGCGCGGCGGGATGGGGTCGCGCGGCGGGGCCGTGTACGTTTCCCGCGTCTCGTGCACGTGCACGTCCTTCTTCCGCTTGGGCAGCAGGCCCAGAAGGCCCAGCAGGCCGAGCAGCCCCCACGGGAAGTCGTGGTCCTCGTCCTCGTGCTGCACCGTCTGGGTCACCGTCGTGTCGGTCTGCGCCCGGAGCGCGTGCGGAGACAGCACCGCCATCCCCAGCGCCATCACTCCGGCCTGCCACCACCTGGAACGGGCTCGCTGACGCATCGATCCTCCAAGGTGCAAGAAAACAGGAAGCCGTGGCGGCGCGCGAATGCACGGAACGTGCCCCCTGTGCGGATTGCGCCCGATCGGGCTGCCGGAGACGCGCATCGGAGCGGCGCGGAGGCCGGCCCATCGCCCTCTCGCGGCGCGGGGCGCAACTCCTGCACAGGGTTCGGTGAAGGCTGGCCTTTCCATCCCCACCATGGCCCCGCATGAACGAAGACTCTCCGCGCGACAAGTCGGTGCTGACGCCCGACGTGGACCCCACCGCGCAGGCGCGCCCCGTGGAGCCCGACGCCCCGCGCCCGAATCTGGAGCGCACCGGGCGGGCGATCGGCAACCCGCGCACGCGCTCGATCGGCGTCACCACGCTGACGGTGCTGGCGGTGCTCTACACGCTGTACTTCGCGCGCCCCTTCCTGCTTCCCCTGGTGTTCGCGCTCCTGCTCAGCTTCCTGTTCGGGCCGGTGGTGCGGGCGATGGCGCGCCTGCGCATCCCGCCGCCGTTCGGCTCGGGGCTGGTGGTGCTGGCGCTGCTGGGGATCGTGGGGCTGGGCGGGTACGAGCTTTCGGGGCCGGTGCAGAGCTGGGCGGCCAACGCACCGCAGACGCTCTCGGCGGCGCAGGTGAAGCTGCGCAAGCTGCTGCGCCCGCTGGAGCGTGCCAGCCGTACCGCCGAGCAGGTGCAGAGCGCGGCGGGCGCGGTGGGCAACGGCGCGGCGGGCGAGCGGCCGCGCGAGGTGGTGGTCCGGCAGACCAGCCTGATCGCGCGCGTGTTCGGCACCACGCAGCGCTTCGCGGCCAGCGCGCTTGAGGTCATCATCCTCCTGTACTTCCTGCTGGCCGGCGGCGACCTGTTCCTGCAGAAGCTGGTGAAGGTGCTGCCGACGACGGGCGAGAAGCGCAAGGCGGTGGAGATCGCGCGGATGATCGAATCGTCCGTCAGCACCTACCTGCTGACGGTGGCGGTGGTGAACGTGATCGAGGGCGCCGTGGTGGCCGTGGCGATGTGGCTGCTGGGGATGCCGAGCCCCATCCTGTGGGGCGCGCTGGTGGCCTTCTTCGAGTTCATGCCGTACCTGGGCGCGCTGACGATGGTGCTGATCCTGGGCGTGACCGCCATCACCGTGTTCGACAGCGTGGGGCGCGCGCTGCTGGTGCCGGCGGTGTTCCTGATCATCAACGTGGTGCAGGCCAACTTCGTGAGTCCCATCTTCGTGGGCCACCGCCTGGCGCTGAACCCCGTCGCCCTGCTGGTGGGCCTCACCTTCTTCTTCTGGATCTGGGGGATTCCGGGCGCTTTCATCGCCGTCCCCATCCTGGCCACCTTCAAGATCTTCTGCGACCACATCGCCTCGCTCGCGGCCGTCGGCGAGTTCCTGGGGATGCGCGACGAGGACGAGCGGCGGTCGACGGTGCGGGGGATCTGACTCCCCGGAGCAGCTCTATGCGGCTCCCGGGGTTGGAAACCCCGGGCAACAACAGCACAAAGTCCCTGCGGGACTGCTATCCGGCATCCAGCCCTGAAGGCAGCACGGGTGTGAGACAGCCTGTCCTGCAACAGCGGCTGCCCTTGCGGTAGGATGCCGCGGCCGCAGTCCCGCAGGGACTTTGTGCGGTTGTTGCCCCCGAATTCCATTCGGGGCCGGCCGGGCACCGTGGCCGGGAAATTCCGCGACCCCGCACCCCTCTCCGGTGTATCAGCCCTCTCGCGAAACCCGATCGTCCGGTCCTTGAGCCCGATGCCGCAGAACTCCACGCTGGAAAGCAAGCTCCGCCACCTTCCCACCCGCCCCGGCGTGTACCTGATGAAGGACGCGTCCGGCGAGGTTATCTACGTGGGCAAGGCCAAGTCGCTGCGCAGCCGCGTGCGCAGCTACTTCGCCGCGGGCGCGCAGCACGGGCTAAAGACGCAGGAGCTGGTGCGGCGCATCGCCGACGTGGACACCATCGTGGTGAACACCGAGGCCGAGGCGCTCATCCTCGAGAACAACCTGATCAAGGAGAACCGCCCCCGCTTCAACATCAACCTCAAGGACGACAAGACCTATCCGTACATCAAGGTCACCGTCCACGAGCGCTTCCCGCGCGTGTGGGTCACGCGCCGGCTGGTGAAGGACGGGAGCCGCTACTTCGGCCCGTACACCGACGTGCGCCGCATGCGGCAGTCGCTGGAGCTGGTGAAGAAGCTGTACACCGTGCGCTCGTGCCACTACGACCTGCCGAAAGAAGTGCCCGCGCGGCCGTGCCTGGACTACCACATCGGCCGCTGCAAGGCGCCGTGCGTGGCCTTCCAGCCGGAAGAGGACTACCGCGGGATGGTCGACGAGATCGTGGAGGTGCTGAACGGGCACACCCGCATCGTGGCCGACCGGCTGAAGCGGGAGATGCAGGCCGCGGCGGTGGAGATGAACTTCGAGCGCGCCGCCGAGCTGCGCGACGCCATCGGCCAGCTGGACGCGCTGGAGCGGCGCCAGCGCGTGGTGGACGTCTCCGGCAGCGACCGCGACGTGGTGGGCTTCGCGCGCGACGGCGCCGAGGCGTGCGGCGTGGTCCTGCTCATCCGCGAGGGAAAGCTGCTGGGGCGCGAGGTGTCGTTCCTCACCAACGCGGCCGACGACAGCGACGAGAGCGCGTTCAACGCCTTCGTCACCCGGCACTACACCGAGCGCGCCATCCGCGACGACGAATCCATCCCCCCCGAGGTCTTCTTTCCCGAGGACTTCGCCGACCGCGGCGTGCTGCAGGAGCTGCTGCGCGAGCACGCCCGGCGCGCGGTGCGGCTGCACGTGCCCCAGCGCGGCGAGAAGGCGCAGCTGGTGACGCTGGCCGAGCAGAACGCGCGGCACCTGCTGGAAGAGCGCAAGCTGGTCTCGCAGGCCACCGCCGGGCGCGCGCCGGACGCGCTGTACGAGCTGCAGGAGGTGCTGGAGCTGGAGAGCGTGCCGCGCACCATCCTCTGCTTCGACATCTCGCACACGCAGGGGACCGAGGTGGTGGCATCGGGCGTGTTCTTCGAGAACGGCGAGCCGAACAAGGGCGAGTACAAGAAGTTCCGCATCCGCGGCGAGTGGGGGAACGACGACTTCGCCTCGATGCACGAGGTGGTGACGCGCTGGTTCCGCCGCCGCGTGGAGGAGGGGAAGCCGCTCCCCGACCTGGTGATGATCGACGGCGGGAAGGGGCAGCTTTCGGCGGCGGTGAAGGCGCTGAACGAGATC
This sequence comes from Longimicrobium sp., assembly GCF_035474595.1. Lineage (NCBI taxonomy): Bacteria > Pseudomonadati > Gemmatimonadota > Longimicrobiia > Longimicrobiales > Longimicrobiaceae > Longimicrobium > Longimicrobium sp. The sequence continues at coordinate 24,478 of NZ_DATIND010000115.1, read as the reverse complement.
GAGATCCCCCAGCAGCCCATCATCTCGCTGGCCAAGCGCGAGGAGGAGGTGTTCCTCCCCGGGCGGAGCGACTCGATCCGGCTGCCGAAGCGGAGCCCGGCGCTGCGCCTGCTGCAGCGCGTGCGCGACGAGGCGCACCGCTTCGCCATCACCTACAACCGCAAGCTCAGGACGAAGCGCACGATCCGCTCGGAGCTGTCGGCGATCCCCGGCGTGGGCCCGGCGCGGCAGCGGGCGCTGCTGGACCGCTTCGGCTCGATGCGGGCCGTGGCGGCGGCCAGCGAGGCGGAGGTGGCGGCGCTCCCCGGCTTCGGCGCGGCGCTCGCGAGGAAGGTGCTCGCCCACGTCCGCGGCGAGGCGCCGGCGGAGGCATCGGCCGCGCCGCCGCAGCCCGGTGGCGCGTCGGGCGGCGGCGTGGCGATGGGGTGAGGCTCTATCTCCATGACCCGGGGTTGAAAACCCCGGGCAACAACAGCACAAAGTCCCTGCGGGACTGCTCCCAGGCATCCAGCCTGAAGGCGCCCATGGTGTCAGGCCGACTGCCTCACACCAGAATTGCCCGAGGCACGGAGAGCGAGGGGGCAGTCCCGGAGGGACTTCGTGCGGTTGTTGCCCCCGAATTCCATTCGGGGTAAGCGGCAGAAGCGAAGAAGCAGAGGAGGATCGCTCCCCCTCTGCTTCTCCGTTTTCTGCGTCCTCCTGCGGTGATTCAGGAACCGCTCAGCACCCCGAGCGGCACAGGTTGTCCAGCGCGCCCAGGTCCGCCTCGATCCCGCCCAGGCGGCTGGAGTAGGTGGTGGAGAAGTCGCTTCCCGGGCCGCCCCACATCACGCCGTGGAGCTGCACGTCGTTGTCGGTGATCCACACGTACACGGGCGAGCCGCTGTCGCCGCCCTCCGACCACACCTTCGAGATGTCCTGGCAGCGCAGCACGCCGATGGTCACGCACGAGTTGGTGACCAGCCCGTACGTGGAGCCGCTGGTGCGGCCCGTCTTGTCCAGGTAGCTGTTCACCGGCAGCGAGCCGGTGTAGCGGGCCACGATGTCGAACTCGCCGATGATGGTGGTGCCGGCGTTGGCGCCCGTGGCCCAGTTGGTCCGGTAGATCCCGCCGCGGCTGATGGGGCGCGACCCGTTGTTGCTGATGTACGCGGCGTCGGCCTGGCGGCACGAGGTGCCCGTCCCGGCGCACGCCCACATCCCGCGGTCGGCGATCTCGTTGCCGATCTGGTTGCCGGACGCGATCAGGTTCTGGTACTCCGCGATCCCGTCGCTCACGTACTGCGTGCCCGTGCAGTGCGAGTTGGTGACGAAGATGTTCGCCTGCGTGGACACGCGGCGGGCGTTGAAGCCCAGCGTGCACAGGTACTGGCTGAACGCGATCTGGATGCCGCCGCCCAGCACCGACTGCCGGTCGCGCAGCGAGGCGCGCGCCTGCGGCTTCTGCTGCGTCTGCGTGGCCACCGCGTTCGCCGGAATGCCCAGGCGGGCGGCCTCGGCGCGGACGGCGCCGGTGGCGGTGGCGTCGGCCACGCCCAGGAGCACGCGGTTGTTCACCTCATCCACGTCCACCAGGTACACGTCGCCGCGCTGCTGCATGAGCGGGGTGAGCTGCTCGGCCCAGCCCTTCAGCTGCGCGAAGTCGTACTCCGCGCTCACGAACACCGGCTGCTGCCGGGCCATGGCCAGGCGGCCGCGGTGCGCGGCGGCGATCTGCTGGGCCAGGTAGCGCTGCGCGGCGCCGCGCTGCGTCTGGTCCTTCAGGCGGATCACCGGCGTGCCGTCGGTCTGCAGGTAGAACCCGGCGAAGCCGGGAACCTCGGCCCGCGACACGCGCGCGAACTCGTCGTCGGGGGTGCGCAGGGCTCCCTGCGGCGCCGCGTTGTTCAGCGACGGGGCTCCCGGCTGGGGCCCGACCGGCTGGTCGGAGTTGTCGCAGGCGGCGGTGAACAGCAGGGCGAGAACCGCGGTGGGAATCGATCTCGTGCTCCTCATGTGTCCCCCATAGGTGAGTGATGGGCGGTGGCAGCCGCCCGGCTGCCGATTCAATTATGTACCGGAATTGTGAGTCGCGCAATCGTTTCGGGATGGTCGTTTTAAAATTCCGGGAATCTGGAGAGGGTGGACACCGCTACGCTCGATCGAACCACGGGAAAGAGTCCGGCGCGCCAAACAAATCGCGCGGGCGATGATTAGTTTTGCAAGGTACTGTGCGGAATATCGTTACGCTAATCTTGGTGCTGACCGGGGACGCATCGAACGGATCCGGGCTGAAACGCATTTCGGTAGCACGTTGCGATCACGCCTCGTGAGGCCCCGTAAAACAGATGGATTCGGAGAGGTTGCCGAAGATCATCCACACCTCGTAAGAATTCGTAAGGAGCGTATTTCTCCCCACGACGTCCTCCGCGTCCACGGGTGAATCCTTCACGGCTTCGGGTTGCGGTCGAGCTGGGGGATGGGGCGATGGTTCGCGGAATGCTCGATCAGCGCGGCCAGGCGCTTCCGGCGCGTCTCCTCCTTCTTCGCGCTGGCGACCCACCAGCTGGCCGTCTTCCGGTACCACGGCGGCTGCGACCGCCAGAACTCCCACGCCTTCGCGTTCGCGCGCAGCTCGCCCGCGTACGGCTCGGCCAGGTCGTCGTGGCGCTGCTCGTAGGCGTAGATGGCGGTCTTGTCGGCCGAGCGCGCCTCGAACGCCTTCAGGCCGGCGGGGCGCATCCGCCCTTCCGCGATCAGCTCGGCGGCGCGGCGGACGTTCACCGCGCTCCAGGTGCTGCGCGCCTTGCGCGGGGTGAAGCGGATGGTGTAGGCCTCGCCGCCCAGCGAGCGCCGCACGCCGTCGATCCACCCGAACGACAGCGCCTCGTCCACCGACTCGGGCCAGGTGAGGCTGGGCTTCCCCGTCCCCTTCTTCCAGAACCCCACCAGCAGCTCGGCCGCGTCCTGGTGATGCATCTCCAGCCACGCGCGGAACTCTTCCGGCGTGGCGAAGAAGACGGGCTCCGGCGCCTGCGAGGGCGCCGGAGCTTTCGCATTCGGTCGATTCACATCAGTTCGCGTTCGTGCGCGGGGCGTCGCCAACCCACGCGGGTATCAGCCGGGCTTCTTGATGCAGTACATGATCCGGCCGCTGGCCTGGCGCTCGAACCCGACGAGTTCCCATCCCTCCTGCCCTGCTCTGGTAAGGCTAATTCCGAGTTCGATGCTGCTCTTCTCAGCGCAGTAGTGCTGCCACCGTCGGACCTGCGGCGGCGGATCCGAAGAGGACCACCCGGCCACGGCGACGACTGCGAGCGCGAGCAACGCGGCGCGGATTGCGGTTCTCTCGGACATGTTCGACCTCTCGACGGAGTGTGGGCATCATCCCTCCGAGTTGACTCAGAATGTCCAACTCCATTGGATGGACACCAGGTCGTCGCTCCCCGCCGGCGGCGCGTCGGTCGAGTTGAGCAGGTACTCGGCGCGGACCTCGGTGGTGCGGCCCAGGCGGTAGCCGGCGGCCAGCTGCAGGCGGTCGATGGGGTAGTCCCACATCACCTCGCCGCCCGAGCCGTTGGAGATGCGGTCGAAGCGGATGCCGCTGTAGCGCGCGGCGGCGAACAGGCCCGGCGTCACCTTCACCCGCGCCTCGCCGTAGAACGAGACGTCGCGCGGGTAGTCGGCCACGTTCGGCACGTCCCACCGGTCCAGCAGCAGCTCGCCCTTCGCCGCCACCGGCCCGCGCGCGAACGCCGCCTCGAACCCCCAGATCTCCTGGAAGTAGTCGCGCACCGACGTTCCCGACGGGAGCGGCGCGTTGGTCAGCTCGTCCTGCAGGAAGCTGCCGCGGTTCCACGACGCGCCGATCCTGAGCTCCGGCACCACCTGCACGCTGGCGTGCGCCACCCACGACGGCCCGTGCTCGCCCGCGCCCAGGCGGTTCCACTCGCGGGGCTCGCTGGAGGGCGCGCTGTTCATCACCGCCGCACGGAACCCCACGGCCTTCCACGCGCCGCTCACCATGGCCCCCAGCTGGTACGGCGCGTTCCACACCACCGGCGCGCCGGTGGCGCGGAACTCCCGCGGGCGGTCCTTCCAGGTGAGGAACCCGGCGGAGCCGAGGGAGACGAAGGTGGGGGAGATGATCGTGCGGTAGTCGTAGGGGAGGGGAGGGCGGATGAACGGCTCTTCGGCGGGCACGGCGGGGCGCTGCGGCCAGCCGCCGAAGGGGGAGACGAACTTTCCCGCCTGCACGCTCACGTTGGCGCCGGCGAGCGGTGTCACCCGCAGGTACGCCTGCTCGATGCGCCCGCGCAGCGGCCGGTCGGCCGGCGCCTCGCCGCGGTCGGCGCGCAGCTCCACCGTGCCGTACACGCGCTCCCCGGCGAACAGGTCCACGAACAGGCTGGCGCGCGGCGCCACGAACGCGTGGGTGGTGGGGATGAGCCACGCGGGAACGTTGCCCGGCACGTAGCCCGCGATCTCCAATCGCCCCGACGGGGTGACCTGGAGGAAGCCGCCCGGCGACGTCCACCCGATCCCCAGCTCCTGCAGCGTCGGCAGCTCCTGCGCGCGCGCGGGCGTCACGGCCAGGCCCATCCCCAGCATCAGCGCGATCGCCGCCGTCGCGGCGGCGGGGAGGGTCGTCGTCGATGAAGCCGCATCGCCGCCCGCCGTCCCCGCGGCGCGGAGGGCGTAGACCTCGAGCGGGGCGGAGATCCCCTTGAAGGCGCGCGGGCCGAGGGGGACGGCGCCGACGGGGGATTTGAGCTCGGCCAGGAAGGGCTGGACCACGAGGATCTCTCCCGGCCCCGCCTGGTCGCAGAGGCGCGAGGCCACGTTCACCGACTCGCCGAGGACGGTGTAGTTCAGGCGGCCGGTGGACCCCATGTTCCCGGCGACCGCGCGGCCGCAGTTGATCCCGATCCCCATCCCCAGCGTGGGCTCGCCGCGGGCGGCGCGGTCGGCGTTCAGCGCCTCGATGCCGGCGCGGATGCGGAGCGCGGCGCGGACCGCGCGGTCGGCGTCGTCGCCGCGCGAGACGGGGGCGCCGAACACGGCCATCACCTCGTCGCCCACGAACTTGTCCACCACGCCGCCCTCGTGGTGGATGGCCTCGGCGGCGCGCTCCATCACCTCGTTCAGCAGGGCGATCACGCGCTGCGGCTCCATCCCCTCGGTCATGGCCGTGAAGCCGCGCACGTCGGCGAACAGGGTGGTCACGCGCCGCGTTTCGCCGCCCAGCGTGATCTCGCCCTTCAGCAGCTCGTCGGCGATCTCGCGCGAGACCACCTTGTCCAGCACGCCGCGGTAGCGCTCCTTCAGCAGCAGGCCGTGCGTCATCTCGTTGAAGGCGTCGGCCAGCGTCCCCAGCTCGTCGCCGGTGGTGGCCTCCACGCGCACGTCGTAGTCGCCCGCGGCCACGCGCTCGGTGGCGGCGACGAGCGCCCGGACGGGGCGCGCGAACTGCCGCGAGAGGAAGAGGCCCACCAGGATGGCCAGCGCCAGCGAGAAGGCGCCGGCCAGCACCTCGGCGCGCTGGATGGTCTCGAAGGGCCCCAGCACGCCGTCGAGCGGGAAGGCCGTCACCCGCCACGCCTGCTGCATCCCCGCGCCGGTGGAGATGCGGTCGGCGGTCAGCACCCAGCGGCGCCCGCCCCAATTCACGCGGCGGGTGCCGCGCGCGCCGGCCATCGCCACCATCTGCGTCGCCATCCCCCCGCGCACCCCGCGCGACGAGGCCACGCACCGCCCGGCGGCCACGAAGCAGACCTCGGCGCCCAGTGCCACCCCCGCGTCGCGCGCCACCGAGTCCGTCACCATCGTCCCCAGCGTGAGCGTGCCCACCAGGTTGTCGAAGAGGGGGAGACGGGTGACGTAGACGGCGAAGAGGCGGCCGTTCAGCAGGTGGTAGCCGAACGCGCCGATGCTGTCGGACGGGAGGAGCCAGGAGACGAGCGGGCCGGGGATGGCGGACGCCGGCCCGGCCAGCATCCGGTCGTTCATCACCGAGGCCACCGGGCGCCCGTCGGCGTCGGTGAAGCCGGCGAGCACGGTGTCGCGCGAGGCGGCGAGCTGGAACTCGTAGCTGGCGGTCTGCGCCAGGATGTCGGTGGACCCGGACTGCAGCGCGTCGTCGAGCGCCGCGCCCAGGCGGTTGCCGCCCACCCATCGCCCCGCCGTGGTCTCCAGCCCCTGCCGCAGCTCGCCCTCCTGCTGCGCGAACACGTTGCGCGACTGCGCCAGCGAGCGCTCCACCGCCACGGCCACCTGGCGGCGCGTCTGCGCGCGCACGCTGAGGATGGTCACCAGCAGCAGCACGCCCACCGACCCCGCCAGCGCGAGCAGCAGCTTCGCGGCGAAGGAGTGGCGGACGCGGTCGAGCCAGGAGGTGCGGCGGGTCACGGGGCGCGGGGATCGGGGTTGGGGATGAATAGGGATAACGGAAGTCCTAAGTCCTAAGTCCTAAGTCCCAAGTCCTGAGTCCCAAGTCCTGAGTCCCAAGTCCTACGTGAAAAGATGAGCGGTCTCGGAGGCGCAGGGGAGGCACATCGCAACCCACTTGGCACTTGGGACTTGGGACTTGGGACTCAGGACTTCTGTTTCTTCTAAAGATTTACTTCCACCCGCGCGACTCCCGCCGCGGGGACCGTCACGTCCACCATCTTCTGGCCGCGGTCGAAGTCCCACACGGCCAGCCTGTACCGCCCCGGCGGCACGCCCTGGATGGTGAAGCGGCCGTCGGGGGAGACCTGGGCGTGGTACGGGTTCTCGACCACCAGGACGGCGGAGCGCATCCACTGGTGGATCTCGCAGTACACCTTCACGATCCCCGGCCGGTCGAAGACCACCGTGCGCGACTCGCCGCGCGGGTAGCGCCCCAGGTCGAAGCGCTTGGTGGAGGAGTAGGAGAAGACGTTGTGGAAGAAGGGGTCGCGGTTGGGGAACTCCACCTGCGTTCCCACCGGCACCACCAGCACCGGCGGCCGGAACGAGGTGTCCTGCTGCGTGAGCCGCGGCCGCTCCGCACGCTCGGGCGCGCCGCCCACGCGCCCCACCAGGAAGGCGACCGGGGGAACGGCGCCCACCTGATGCGCCGCCGCGGCACCCTCGCCCGGGTAGCGGTTGGCGATGCGGCGCGGCGCGGAGGGCGACAGGCGGACGTGGCCCTCGATGGTTCCCGCGGCGGCGAGCTCCGGGCGCGGGCGCGCGGCCAGGATCGCGGGGACGAGCATCGCGGCCGCGAAGAGGGCGGCGGAGCGGGAGCGGAGCACGCGTGTTCTCCGGATGCGTTCGGGAGCGGCGGCGGCCGTGGGATGGCCGCGCTCATGGGGGCGGTTGGGACGTGGACGAATATATCCACGCGCCGGAGCGCCGCCAATGGACTTTTTCTCCGTCCGGCGACGGTGCCGCGGGGATGCGTCGGCACAAAGGACGCGCGACGCTGGAGCGGTGCTGTGGGACGGCGCGGACCCCGTCGCCGGGCCGTCGGAATCGCACGCCGGCAGCCTCCGCGCGCATGGCGCCGTTGCAAGTCGCTTGCGCCGGGCACGGATGTTGTACTATTCTTCACGCCTGCCGCAACGCACCGCCACCGTCCAGCCGTCCCGGACACCGCGTTCGGTTCCCGCGGGTAAACACCTGTATTGCCGAGATTCCCGCCCGGCAACACCGTACAAAAGCTTGCATCACCCGGTTTCGCCGTGCCCGCGACCGCCGCTTTCCCCTTGCTCGCGGCCGCCGCGAGACCGCCCCACGCCCAACCCGTTTAGCGACGAACTTCCATCGCACGCCCCGCCGGCGGCTGCACCATTCCGCCCCGGCTGCACCGCTTTGCACCGCGCCCGGATACGCCGGAGCGCGCCCCCGGGGTACCCACCCCACCCATCCCCACCACGGAGGACGTACATGCAGGTGAAGACGGCAGCCAGGATTGGAATCGCGGCCGCGGCCGCGGCGGTCGTGTTCGCGGCGTGCGAGCGCGCGTCGCAGCAGATCACCGCGCCGGCGGCGCCCGCCGCGCCCCGCCACGCGGCGGTGCAGGACCTGGACGGCACCCCCGACCTGGTCGTGAACACGAACGTGCTGGCCAGTTCGTGGAACGTGCGCGAGGAAGACTTCGTCGCGGGCCAGTGCAGCGTGGAGGAGGGGAACATCCCCACCGGCACGCACCGCTCGCTGCGCTTTTCGGTGCTGATCGAGAACTGGGGCGACGCCGACCTGTACGTGGGCGACCCGCTGAAGCACATGGACCCCAACGGCGACGGCAACTTCTCCGACCAGGACGGCCTGTTCGAGTTCGCCAGCTGCCACAAGCACTTCCACTTCCGCAACTACGCCAAGTACGAGCTGCTGCGGGTGAACCCCGACGGCTCGCTGGGCACGCCGGTGCAGTCGCGCAAGCGGGGCTTCTGCATGCTCGACACCACGCCCACGGTGACCGACGCGGCCGTGCCCAAGGCCGGCTACTACCAGAACTGCGGCAACCTGACGCTGCACGGCAACCAGGGGATCAGCACCGGCTTCGGCGACGAGTACGTGAAGCAGCTTCCCGGGCAGCTCTTCCTGCTCACCGACCCCAACGAGCCGGTGGGCCCGGGGACGTACCTCATCCGCGTGACCGCCAACCCGCCGTTCGCCCCGGTGAAGGGCCAGGTGTGCCCGGTGACGGATTCGCTGGGCCTGTGCCACATGTTCGCCGAGAAGCGCTACGACAACAACGTGGGCGAGGTCCAGATCGTGATCCCCGACCGCGTGGGCCGCACGGGCTACGGGCCGGGCGCGGGGCAGTACAAGGAGGAGCTGGACGCGGCGCACCACCCCGAGGCTCACGGGAGCCACTGAGCCACCAACCTGACGTACGGGCGGCCGCCGCGGGACCGGCGGCCGCCTGCCGGGCGCACTTCCCGCCCACCCCGGGACCGCTTCGGCTTCCCCGTCCCGACCATCCGGAGGATGCCATGAACGGAAGGAAGATGGTGGCGGCGCTGCTCGCCGCCGCGGCGCTGGCCGCCTGTGAAGGACCCAGGACGGCGCTCACCTCGCCCGCGCCCGGCTCGGTCCGTGCGGGGCGCGCGCAGGACCTGGACGGCATGGCCAACCTGGTCGTCGACGCGGCCAAGCTGGCCAGCAGCTGGGTGATCACCCACGAGAACCTGGCGCCCAACCTGTGCTCGGTGCAGGAGGGCGACGTGCCTCCGGGCGACCACTACCTGCTGCGCTTCACCGTGACCACGCCCAACATCGGCGACGCCGACGTGTTCATCGGCGACCCGCGGGAGCACATCGACCCCAACGGCGACGGCAGCTACGCCGACAGCGACGGGCTGTACGAGTTCGCGGCCTGCCACCACCACTTCCACTTCCGCAACTACGCCAAGTACGAGCTGTTCCCGGTGCGGGCCGACGGCTCGCTGGGCACTGCCATCAAGGCGCGCAAGCGGGGCTTCTGCATGATCGACACGACGCCGTTCAACAACAACAACGGCGGCACCACGCCGTGGGTGTACCGCAACTGCGGCACTCCCGAGTCGGCGGGCTTCCAGGGAATCAGCGTGGGCTACGCCGATACCTATGTGAAGGCGCTGGGCGGGCAGTACTTCGTGCTCGACGACCCGGCCGAGCCGGCGCCGCCGGGCGAGTACATCCTGCGCATCACCGTGAACCCCGGCTTCCCGCAGACGGCGGGCGAGCCCTGCCTGTTCAAGGACACCCACGGGCTCTGCCACAACTTCCCCGAGAGCAGCTACGACGACAACGTCGGCCAGATCCGCCTCACCATCCCCGACCGCACGGGGAAGACCGGCGGCACCATCAAGACGGCCGAGGACGGCATCGACGACGAGAACCGCCCGACGCAGTGATCTTTTCGGCGCGACGCGGGGAGTTCGGCGGCGGCGGGGGCTTCGGCTCCCGCCGCCGACTTGTTGGTGCGAAAGTGCGGGAGTGCGGAGTGCGGGAGTGCGGGAGTGCGGGAGTGCGGGAGTGCGGGAGTGCGGGAGTGATACCGGATCTGGCAATCACCTGTGCATTCCAACCCCCAGAGAGACGTCATGCTGAGTCGTCCCCGCGCTGCGCGCGCCCGGGGGGTTGAAAGGAGATCGGTCGTGAGCGCCAATGCCACGGAATGAGCGGATCAGCCTCGCACAGTTTGCGAGGCTTCCCGTGGTTGTTGCTGCGACTTCTTCAGTCGCCGATGAGGGGGAATCACGGAGGCGCGGCGCATGCGGCATCGCCGCGCGGAGGGATGCGAACGAGCGAAGCCCGCCGGGAATCCGGCGGGCTTCGCTGCCAGGATGATCGGTCAGTCGCTGCTAGCAGCGCCAGGTCAGGCCGCAGACGGTGTCGTCGTACGTCTGGCAGACCTGCGCGGGGCACGACGGCGGCGCCAGCGTGCCGACGTGCGCGTGCACCGTCCCCGGCTCGCCGGCCACGGCGGCGGTGGGGAACGACTCGACCCTGAGGTCCTCGGTTTCCAGTCGCAGCTTCTTCATCGCGATCAGCCTCCGTGAGATGTAGACGCGATTCCGGGGAGCGCGCCCACGACGGCCAGTCTCGTGCCGCGGCGGAGAAGGACGGGTCCAGGTCGTTCAGGGATCCGGCATCAGTAGAGCCGCGACAGCCAGTGCATCACGTTCAGCGCGAACTGCTGGTCGTCGGTGCCGGGGATGTTCATCCCCATGTGGATGGTCGGCTGGCCGGGGAGGTCCACCACCTGCGCGCTGAGCATCGCCGCCTCGCCGAGCACGACGACGCGGCCGGCGCCGAACGCGAGCGCCACGCCCTGCGCGCGTCCGGCCGCAGACGTGAACCGCTGAGGCCCCGTCAGCTGCATCGGCGCGGCGCGCACCAGGGTGCTGTCACGGCCGCCGCCGGCGCGCAGGGCGGCTCGCAGGCTGTCCACCATCCGCTGGCGGGCGGCGGCCTGCGCCTGCAGCTCCTCGCGGGTGGGCGGCTCGCGGTCCCGCGCCGTGGGCGAGAGCCGCAGCAGCGCCGCCGCGCCCGCGGGGACGGTGAGCGACTGCCCGGTGAACGTCTGCACGATGGAGACGCGCTCCGCCGCGTCGCGCCCGTCCATGATCGCGTGCCGGCCCAGCAGCCCGTTCTCGCGCGTGAAGCGAAGGAAGCTCGGGTTCTGGTCGCGCGCCGTCGCGGTCGAATCGAACGTGTATCCCTTGCTCATCCCCACCCCGAACTCCAGCGACAGCGCCTCGGTCGCGGCCCCGAACGGGAAGTGGTCGGCGACCAGCAGCAGCGAGCCGCCGCCGCGCACCCAGTCGCGCAGCGCGGCCCGCTCGGCCGCGGTGAAGGCCGGCTCGGCGACCGTCTCCAGCGTGGCGCCGCCGCGCGCGTTGGCGATCACCAGCACGTCGAACGCGAACAGCGACGCGCGCGTGAACGGCTGGGTGCTCGCCGCGACCCGGTATCCGTCGCGCGCCAGCAGCGTGGCGAACGGGCGATAGTTCCCCGACGCCGTGTGGAAGTTGTGATGCGCCTCGTCGATCCCCACCCGCGGCCCGCCCCCCGCGTACGCCGGCCGCGCCACGTTCGGCACCCACGCCGTGTCCGGCCCCTGCTGCGCCCGCGCGTCCGTCGCAACCCCGGCGACCAGCAGGAGGGAGACGATGACGATGCGGTTCGTGGCGCGCATGGAAGGCTCGCTCGGCGAAGGGGGAAGGAAAGCCGCGAGATGAAGAGTTCGACTCCGCAGGATCCGGACGCGTTGCCGCATCAACCCCGATCCGCGGAAATGCGAAGTGCGCCGGATCACGCAGATCCAGCGCACTCACGCACTTCCGTACTCTCGTACTTCCGCACTTCAGGTTCAGAGATTCTGCGTGATCCAGTCCGTCATCATCGTGTAGAGATGGATCGTGCGCCCGCCGGCGATGGCGTGGTTGCGGTCCGGGTACATCATGAAGCTGAACTGCTTCCCGGCGCCCTGCAGCGCGTCCACCAGCTGCACGCTGTTCTGGAAGTGCACGTTGTCGTCGCCGCTGCCGTGAATGAGCAGCAGCCTGGCGCGCAGCCCCGCGGCGTTCCGCACCGCCGAGCTGCGGCGGTACCCCTCGGGGTTCTCCTGCGGCGTGCGCATGAAGCGCTCGGTGTAGATGCTGTCGTACAATCCCCAGTCCGCCACCGGCGCCACCGAGATCCCCGCCTTGAACGGGCTTCCCGGCTGCTCCAGCGTGAACGCGGTCATGTACCCGCCGTAGCTCCATCCCCAGATCCCCAGCCGCTGCGGGTCCACGTACGGCTGCTGCGCCAGCCACCGCGCCGCCTCGATCTGGTCGGCCGCCTCGCGCGTGCCCAGGTCCAGGTACGTCGACTTCTTGAACGCGCTCCCGCGGCCGCCGGTCCCCCGGTTGTCGACCGAGACCACGATGTAGCCGCGCTGCGCCAGCAGCTGGTGCCACAGGTAGCGGCTGCCGCCCCACGCGTCGGTCACCGTCTGCGACCCCGGGCCGCCGTACACGTACATCAGCACCGGGTACTTCTTCGCCGGGTCGAAGTTGGCGGGCTTGATCATCGACCCGTTCAGCTGCGTCCCGTCGCTCGTGCGGAAGGTGAAGAACTCCGGCTCGCGGATGGCCAGCGCGCCCAGCCGCTGCCGCGCCCCCGCGTTCTCCACCAGCGTGCGCACCACGCTGCCGTCGGTGCGGTGCAGGGTGATCACGGGCGGCGCGGCCGCGCGCGACCAGGTGTCCAGGTAGTACGGCGTCTCGGGCGAAAGCTGGATCCCGTGCGTCCCCGGCTCCTTCGTCAGCCGCGCGAAGCCGGTGCCGTCCAGCCGCACGCGGTACAGGTGGCGCTGCTGCGGCCCCTGCTCGGTCGCGGAGAAGTAGACCCAGCCGTTCTTCTCGTCCACCCCGAACACCTGCGTCACGTCCCACTGCCCGCGCGTGAGCTGCCGGGCCACGCTGCCGTCGCGGTTGTACAGGTACAGGTGGTTATAGCCGTCGCGCTCGCTGCTGAAGATGAACTGCCGGCCGCCGTTGATGAACGCCAGGTCGTCGTCCACCTCCACCCACGCGCTGTCGGCGTCGGTGAAGAGCGTGCGCGTGGCGCCGGTGGCCGCGTTCGCCATCATCACGTCCAGCCGGTTCTGGTGCCGGTTCAGCCGCTGGACGACGATCTCCGTCGGCGAATCGGCCCACTCCATCCGCGCCAGGTAGACGCTGCTGTCATCCCCCGTCTGCAGCCACGTCGTTCGCCCGCTGGCGACCTCCACCACGCCGAGCCTGGCGGTGGGGTTCGGCGCGCCGGCCTTGGGGTAACGGAGGGAGATGGGGGCGGAGTACTGGTCGCCGGTGTCGCGCATCCAGAAGAACGGCTTCACCGGATTGTCGTCGATGCGCCAGAAGGCGATGCGCTGCCCGTCGGGGCTCCACCGCCACCCGTCGCGCAGGTCCAGTTCCTCCTCGTACACCCAGTCGAAGGTGCCGTTGATGATGGTCTCGCTGCCGTCGCGCGTGAGCTGCGTCTCGCGCCCCGTGGCCAGGTCCGCCACCCACAGGTTGTTATCGCGCACGAAGCCCACCTTCGACCCGTCGGGCGACAGCTTGGCGAACTGCTGCCACCCCGCGGCGGTCGACGCGGGCGTCAGGCGCTGGGACGCCAGGTCGTAGACGTAGAACTGCCCCTTGGTGTTCTGCCGCCACACCGGCTGGCTGTTGGTGAAGATGAGGAGCTTCTTCTCGTCCGCGCTCCACTCGTAGTCCTCGATGTCGATCGGCTTGGTCTGCCCGGCGGGGACCAGGCGCCGCCCGTCTACGAGCGTCGTCTTGTTCCCCGTCTGCGCATCCTCGGCCACCAGGCTGGTGACGCCGCCGTCGGCGGTGACGTACGAGTAGCGCTGGCCGCCCGCCATCCAGCGCGAGTCGGGGAGCGACTGCAGCCGGAACTCGCCGGAGAAGATGCGCTCGATGGTGAGCTGGTCCTGCTGGGCGCGCGCCGGGGCGCCGGCCAGCAGGGCGAGCGCAAAGGTAAGCCCGGCCGCGGCCGGGCGTGCCCTGAGTTGCATCCGCGTTTCCTGGGAGATGGGTTTCGGTAGCGTGTTCGATTGCCAGAGGCCGTACAGGATGCGCCATGGTACGGCCAACCGCCAGCCCGCGTTCCCTTCGGGATGCGGGAAACCTCGACACGGGACTACCACCGGTGCGTTCCCGCGGCATCCCGCCCTCTCCCCGCGCCTGAGAGCGCTCGCCCTCTCCCGTTCCGGGCGAGGGGGCCGGCCCGGCATGTTCGCTCCCTGCGGCCTGTGGTCGCCCCGATGTTTCGTTGTGCCGGTGATGGCGGTCCAGCTACCTCTCCCGGTACGGGAGAGGCGGCGAGCGAGCCGGAGAGGGCGCGATGCCGGGCCGGCGAGCCGGATCTGTATCCGCGCTGAGTTCCCGCGCCGTAGATGGCTCTTGTCCATCCGCCGTGCTTGTCCCTCGCGCGGCGGATCTGTTAGCTTCGCACGCAAGCCCTCAGCAGCTCCGCGACCCCACCCGCGCCCCCACGCCCCGCATGCCGCAGCCCCCCATCGCGCGCGACGTCCGCGACGAGCGCACTGCCGCCGCCACCGCCAGCGAGGCGCGCGCAGCCGCGGCCGACCGGCTGCCGCGCAGCCTGGGCGTGTGGAGCGCCGCCGCGGTGCTCGTCGGGTCCACCATCGGCAGCGGCATCTTCCGCATCGTGGGCGGCGAGAACGGCGTGGCGGCGCGCGTGGGCACCGTGGGCGCCATGTCGCTGCTCTGGATCGTGGGCGCGCTGGTGGCGCTCACCGGCGCGCTGGCCATCGCCGAGCTGGCCACCATGTTCCCGCGCTCGGGCGGCATCTACGTCTTCATCCGCGAGGGGTACGGCCCGCTCCCCGCCTTCCTCTTCGGGTGGACGGAGCTGCTGGTGATCCGCCCCAGCGCGCTGGGCGCCATCGCCGTGCTCTTCGCCGAGTACGCGGGGCGCTTCTTCCACTACGGCGACCTGGGGATGCGGCTTGTTGCGGCGGCGGCCATCCTCCTGCTGGGGCTGGCCAACCTGCGCTCGGTGCGGTGGGCGGCGGCGGTGCAGGACCTGAGCACGCTGGCCAAGGTGCTGGCGATCGCCGGCCTCGCCGTGGCCGCCTTCCTCTTTGCGCGGCCGGGGCAGGGCGCCTTCGCGGGCCCGATCGACTGGTCGCCCACCACGTGGACGGGCTTCGGGCTGGCGCTGGTGTCGGTGATGTGGGCGTACGACGGGTGGGCCGACCTCACCTTCATCTCCGGCGAGGTGAAAGACCCCGCGCGGACGCTGCCGCGCGCCATCATCGGCGGCGTGCTGGGGATCGTGGCCATCTACATCGCCGTGAACGCCGCCTACCTGTACGTGCTGACGGTGCCGGAGATGGTCGGCTCCAAGCTCGTGGCCGCCGACACGGCGACGAAGGTGTTCGGCGCCGTCGGCTCGTCGGTGGTGGCCGCGATGGTGATGGTGAGCGCGTTCGGCGCGCTGAACGGCTCGATGATGACCGGCCCGCGCATCTTCTTCGCGATGGCCGACGACGGCAACTTCTTCCGCCCCATCGCCGCGGTGCACCCGCGCTACCGGACGCCGTACGCCGCCATCCTGCTGGCCACCGCGCTGGGGATCGCGTACGTCTCGTTCCGCACCTTCGAGCAGCTGGCCGACGCGTTCATCCTCGGCATCTGGCCGTTCTACGCGCTGGCGGTGGGCGCGGTCTACATCCTCCGGCGCCGCCGCCCGGACTTCCCGCGCCCGTACCGCACCTGGGGCTACCCCGTCGTCCCCGCCATCTTCCTGATCGCCTCCGTCGGCATGCTGCTGAACGCGCTCATCAGCGATCCGGTCGTCACGCTCATCTGCTTCGGCGTGATCCTGGCCGGCATCCCCGTGTTCCTGGTGTGGAAGGGCGGCAGCCGGGCAGTGCCATCGGATTCGTAAGCCGTCTCTCGACGCACCGAAAAGAAGAAGGCGCCGCGGCGATTTCGCCGCGGCGCCTTCTTCATGTCCTCATACCATATCCGAGAGATCAGCTTCTGCATCCGCACCGCACCCACCCGACGTCATCCTGAGGCCGGCCACGCTGCAACTCGCATCACCATAACGCCATGCAGGCCGAAGGATCTGTGGGCGCGGCAGCACGTGAGCTGGTCGGATGCACCATCCTTCGCCCAGGACGTCCGATTTCACTGCGCCGCATCCCCGGTTCGGATCATCAGCGCTGCCGAATTCGCGACCGGCCACGGAAGGAGCGCGATGACATTATTAGTGCAAAGGTGTGACATGCTGCACCGATACGATTCATCGAAACCTCCGTAAACATGTAGTTAAGTCATTTATTAGGAAGAGGTTGGCTGATAAACAAACGAAGGTCTGTCGATTGCACATTGGGGCGCGTTGATCCCGATCGGAGAGCCTCCGAGCTCTCGCCCCGCCCGCCCACCCCGGAGGTCGCACATGCTCGCTCGCCCCGCAGTCCTGGCCGCAGGAATCAGCCTGGCCCTCGCCGCCTGCGCGAGGGATTCGGCCGCGCCGCTGTCGCCAGAGGTCGCGCCCAGCGCCGCGGTCGCGGCCACCCCGCAGGGAGCGCCGATCAAGGACCAGTACATCGTGGTGTTCAAGGCGGGCGCCTCGCCGCGCGCCGCGGCCGCCGCGATGGGCGTCGCGCCGCTCCACGTGTACCACGCCGCGCTGAACGGCTTCGCGGCGCGGCTGAACCCGGCGCAGCTGGCCGCCCTGCGCAACAACCCGCAGGTGGACTACATCTCGCCCGACCAGCTGGTCACCGCCGACGGCACCCAGGCGTACCCCACGTGGGGGCTGGATCGCATCGACCAGCAGTATCTCCCTCTGAACAGCTCCTACACGTACAACCGCACCGGCGCGGGGATCAACCTGTACGTCCTCGACACCGGCATCCGCTTCACGCACACCGAGTTCGGCGGGCGCGCCGTGCCCGGGTACGACGTGTTCGGCGGCAACGGCAGCGACTGCAACGGACACGGAACGCACGTGGCCGGCACGGCCGGCGGCGGCACCTACGGCGTGGCCAAGGCCGTGAACCTCATCTCCGTGCGCGTGCTGGACTGCACCGGCAACGGCGCCACCAGCGGCGTGATCGCGGGGGTGGACTGGGTCACCGCGAACCACGTGGGGCTGTCGGTGGCCAACATGAGCCTGGGCGGCGGCGCCAACACCGCGCTCGACAACGCCGTGCAGAACTCCATCAACTCGGGCGTGACGTACGTGATCGCCGCCGGCAACAACGGCGCGAACGCCTGCAACTACTCGCCGTCGCGCGTGACCAACGCGATTATCGTGGGCAACACCACCTCCACCGACGCGCGCAACTCCACCTCCAACTACGGCCTGTGCCTGGACCTGTTCGCGCCGGGGACCAACATCACCTCGGCCTGGTACGGCAGCGACACGCAGACCAACGTCCTCACCGGCACCTCGATGGCGGCGCCGCACGTGGCGGGGATCGCGGCCATGTACCTGGAGTACAACCCGGGCGCGCTGCCGGTGGACGTGCAGTACGCGATCGACCAGAACGCCACGAACGGCGTGGTGGGCAGCCCGGGGAACAACTCGCCCAACCGCATCGTCTGGTCGGGCTTCATTCCGGCGCCGGCGGGCGGCGGCGGTGGCGGCGGGACGCCCCTGTCGGTGAGCGTGTTCTGCGACGAGAGCACCAGCTCCTGCGACGCCACCGCCTCGGGCGGATCGGGGAGCGGCTACAGCTTCACCTGGACCAACGTAGACGAGCAGTACGATTCCGGCGGCTACAGCTGGGGATACGTGGTGTGGGGGCTCGCCAACCAGCGCTACGTGTCGGCCACGGTCACCGACGGCAACGGCGCCACGGCCACGGCCTCGACCATCATCTACCGCCCCAGCGGCGGCGGCGGCGGTATCCAGCCCTGAGCCGGACGCGGGCTCTTCCATAGGAGAAGTCCGCTCGACAGCATGGTAGAAGAGAGGCGCCGCGGCGTTTTCGCCGCGGCGCCGCTTCGTCATCACGCTACCGGTCCGATCAAGCCGCCATCGGAACGATCAGGTCGCGCGTCGATTCATCTCTCCCGATTCCGCGGCTCGCCGAGCGTGAACACGGGGATGGTCAGCTCCCACAGAATGGCGGCCAGGCGGAGCGCGGCGATGCAGGCCATGCCGACGACCGCGGCCACGTCGCGCGGGATCACCATCTCCAGCAGCAGGTAGAGGGCGGCGCCGGCGATGCAGGCCGTGGCGTAGATGGGCCCGCGGCGCATGATCATGGGGATCTCGGCGGTCAGCACGTCGCGGATGACGCCGCCGGCCACGCCCGTGAGCGTGCCCATGATCACCACCACCACGCCGCCGAGCCCCGCCGCCTGGGCGATCTGCGCGCCGCTGATGGTGAAGAGCGCCAGCCCCAGCGCGTCGGCCACGGCCAGGCTGCGCGCCGGCGGGGGCCACCGCCGCGAGTAGATGACCGTCCCCAGCGCGGCGGCGAAGATCACCCACAGGTTCGCGGTGTCGGCGATCCAGAACACCGGGTGGCGGTCCAGCAGCACGTCGCGGAGCGTGCCGCCGCCGATGGCCGTGACCGTGGCGGTGATGACCACGCCGACCAGGTCCAGGCTCTTGCGCCCGGCGGCCAGCGCGCCGCTGATGGCGAACACCGCCACGCCCAGCATCTCCAGGATCCGCAGAAACGACACGCGCCCGCCTCTCCGCCCGTTGCGATCGTGAGCCCCGGCGGAGTGTGCGCGCGGCCGCCAGTGCGCGCAAGCCGTGCATCGCAGGATCTCACGCGGAGACGCGGAGCCGCGGCGGTGCGTGGGGAAGCATCTTCGCGACTTCACGCCGATGTAGAAGACGACGATATCCGAAGAGAAGGGAGAGAAACGGATTGCGGCCGCAGGGTGTCTGATTGACGGTAAGGGCGAAAACGGCTACGCTCCTACCCCGATCCTATCAAGCCTACCCGGACAGAGTTGCCTCGTACTTGAGCACGATGCGTCTGGTGCGCGACGGTTGCCGCGCACTCTCTCCCGGCGCTGCTCGCCACCCGGTCGGGCACTCGCCGGATCACCCACTCTGGAGAGGAAATGGCCATGCGCAAGATCCGCCTCGACGTCGAAGAGCTGGCAGTGGAGTCGTTCGGCACGGACAGCGGGGAAGAGAAGAAGGTCGGCACGGTCCAGGGGCACGCGTTCACCCAGCTGGCGGGGTGCGTGGTGTCGGACATGTCCAACTGCGCAACCTGCGACGGCGGGTGTCCGCGCGACACCATGACGTGCTTCGCCAGCTGCCGGATGACCAACGGCTACCAGGCGTGCATCGACCCGTACTGCTGACCGGACGCCGAGGCGGAGGCCGCCACCCCGGCCGCCTCCGCTCCACCCACGCCACGAGGAATACGCCCATGCGCAAGATCCGCCTCGACATCGATGCCCTGACGGTGGAGTCGTTCAACCCGGACGCCGGCCCGGTGAAGGGCGCCGGCACGGTCCGCGGGCACGTCACCCTTCGCCTGGGCTGCGGTGGGGTTTCGGAAGCCTCGAACTGCGCCAGCTGCCTGGACGGATGCCCGCACGAAACGCAGACCTGCCAGGCCAGCTGCCTGAACACCGACGGCTACGCGATCTGCAAGGAGCCCTACTGCTGACCCGTCGGAACGGCGGGCCGGTGATGACGAGACGCGGAGGTGCACCCGGGCACCTCCGCGTCTCCCGCGTTCGGGATCAGCGCGATCCGGGGATCAGCACATCGAACCCGCGGCGCTGCAGCCGCGCTGGATGTCGGAGCAGCACACCTGCTCGCCGGACTTGGGATACATGCAGTAGCAGGTCGACCCGCTTCCCGTCTCGCCGTTCGCGCAGCTGGTGGACGGGTACGCGCAGTAGCAGATGTCCGTGGTGCCGTACGTTCCCACCGCCTCGTAAGCGTCCACCGACTTCCCGTCCGGATCCGCCGGCGCGGTCTGGAACGTGTCCACCCGCAGCCCCTCCAGCTCCAGCCTCAGCTTCTTCATCGGGTCCTCGCCGCGACAAAGGTGAGCGGCGCACGCACCTCGCCGGGCGCATCAGCGCGGGAGAACGAGCGGGCGCCGGCAAACGGATGTGAGCGGCCGACACAAACGCATCTTTCACGCCCTGACGGACATCACAGTGAAATGAATCGGCGGCGTGTTTCGGCATCCGGCATGCAGCGCACGTAACGGCAGCGGACAGGATTGTGTCTCGATCCGCGGGTCCGCAGTTCCCATCCACATCCTCATCCCTGGAGCACGCATGCGAAAGATCCGCCTCGATGTCGAGAAGCTGACGGTAGAGTCGTTCACCACGGCCGGGAGCGAGATGAAGAGGGTCGGCACGATCCGCGGGCACGACTCGGGGACGGACTACGACGGCTGCGTTTCCTACTACTCCAACTGTGCGTCGTGCCTGGAAATCTGCCCGCAGGAGTCGCAGACCTGCTTCGGCAGCTGCCGCGCCTACACCGACCAGGGCTGGCCCTGCATCGATCCCAACTGCTGATCCGCCGCGTCCCCGGCGATGCCGGACCTCACGCGGAAGACGCGGAGTCGCGAAGGCGCATGCCCCACGCCTCCGCGTCTCCGCGTCTCCGCGTGAGAGATGATCATCCCCCGCATCGTCCCCGAACCCCTTGCTTGCGGCCCGTCTCCCGCGCGACGTAGCTTCCCGCACACTCGTCCCACGAAAGAACGCGTCCCCGGAGGATGTCGATGAAACGCTGGACCCCGGCGCTCCTGGCGCTGCTCGCGCTCCCGTCGGTGCTAACTGCGCAGCAGGCCGGGGCGTGGCCGCCCGCGCGCCCGTTCCCCAACCCCGTGGAGGTGCCGCGCGGCTTCCAGCGCGCCGTGCAGCGGGGCACGCGCACCACCACGGGCGTTCCCGGGCCGCGCTACTGGCAGCAGTGGGCCAACTACCGCATCCACGCCAGCGTGGACCCGGCGGCGAAGACCGTCACCGGCGGCGAGACCATCGTCTACCACAACCGCTCGCCCGACACGCTGCAGACGCTGAACGTGCAGCTGATCCTGAACGTCCACCGCCCCGAAGCGCAGCGCGACGAGGAGAACGAGGCCACCGGCGGCGTGAACCTCACCCGCGTGGCCGCGCGCGGGCAGAACCTGGGCGAGGCGCGCCAGCGCGGGCAGGCCGGCTACGCGGTGCAGGGCACCAACCTGGCCATCCGCCCCGGCGCGCCGCTCCTTCCGGGCGACTCGATCCGGCTGGACTTCGAGTGGAGCTTCAGGATCCCGCAGGCCGGCGCCAGCGGGCGGATGGGGTACGACGCCGACAACCTGGTGTTCATGGCGTACTGGTATCCCCAGATGGCGGTGTACGACGACGTGAACGGGTGGCAGACCGACCCGTTCCTGGGCACCGCCGAGTACTACATGGGCTACGGGAACTACGAGTACACCATCGACGCCCCCGCCGGGTGGGTGGTGATGGGAACGGGCGAGCTGGCCAACGCCGCGCAGGCGCTTCCCGCGCCGGTGCTGGCCCGCTGGCGCCGGGCGATGCAGAGCGACACCACCGTGCACGTGCTGACCGCCGCCGACTTCGGGGCGGGGAAGGCCACCGCCGCCGGCGCCAACGGCCGCGTGGCCTGGACCTTCCGCGCCGACAGCGTGCGCGACGTGGCCTTCTCCGTCACCCGCGAGAGCCTGTGGGACGCGGCGCGCACCTCCGTGGGCGACCGCAACGGCGACGGGCGGCCCGACTTCGTCACCATCAACGCCTTCTACCGCCAGAGCGCGCCCGCCTGGCGCAACGCGGTGCGCTTCGAGCAGCAGTCCATCACCCACCACTCGCAGTTCACGGGGGTGAAGTACCCGTACCCGCACATGACCGCGGTCGAGGGCGAGAACATCATCGGCGGGGGGATGGAGTACCCGATGATGACGCTCATCGGCGCGTACAACGGGCGCAGCGACACCACCTTCTACAGCGTGGTGTCGCACGAGCTGGGGCACATGTGGTTCCCCATGGTCATCGGGGTGGACGAGCGCCGCTACGGGTGGATGGACGAGGGGACGACCGACTTCAACGAGAACGAGGCGCGCAACGCCTTCTTCCACATCGCCGCGCCGGGCGCGCACCTGGAGGAGCAGCAGCAGTACCTGCAGTTCGTGCAGCGCGGCATCGACGTGCGCGAGCTGACGTGGACGGACTACATCACCCCGCCCGCCGCCGGCGGCTTCGCGACGTATCCCAAGCCCGCCACCCTCCTGCAGACGCTGCGCAACCTGATCGGCGAGGCGGCGTTCACGCGCGGGTACCAGGCGTACGCACGGGCGTGGGCCTTCCGGCATCCCCAGCCGTACGACTTCTTCAACGCCTTCAACACCGCGGCGGGGCGCGACCTGGGGTGGTTCTGGTCGGCGTGGTACGACCACGCGTGGTCGCTGGACCAGGCGGTGCAGGGGGTGACGGCGGAAGATGGGGGGACGACCATCACCATCGCCGACCGCGGCAACGCGCCGATGCCCGCGCGGCTGGTGATCACGCGCCAGGACGGCCGGACGGAGCGCCGCGAGGTGCCGGTGGAGGCGTGGCTCGCCGGCACCCGCACCGCGACGGTCACCCTCCCCGCCGGCGGCTCGCCCGTGGTGCGCGTGGAGATCGACCCCGAGCGCGCCTTCCCCGACGCGGACCGCACCAACAACGTGTGGACGCGATAGGGCCGTAAGCCTGCCGCTGGACGATACGAAGAAGCCCCTCTCCCGCACGCCGGGAGAGGGGCTTCTTCACGCCCTGCGGAGACGCGTCAGCCGCAGGCGCAGGGGTCGGTGAAGGTGCAGTGTTTGGTGCCGTCGGGGCAGGTGCACGGCTGCTGCCCGAAGGGGCAGATGATGCGCGTGTCCTTGAACGGGCCGGGCCTGGCGACCGCCTGGGTGCCCCCGAAGCCCAGCGCCGCGACTACGGCGGCGGCCGAGAGCGCGCGGATGACGCGGGTACGGATCATCGGTCCCTCCAGTGAGTGATAGGGAGAAGCATCACCGTTCACCGAAAGTGGCGGATTACGATGCGGATGTCAACGCGGCCCCGGCTCCGGCCGCGCCGCTCTCCTCCGCGATCCGCTCCACGCCCTCCACCAGCCGCCGCACGTCGTCCTCCGTGCAATACGGGCGATGCCGGCGCGGACCAGGCCGCCGCAGTCCGAGAGGCCGAGCGCGTCGCAGACGGTGGTCGCGTAGAAGTCTCCGTTCCAGACGAAGACGCCTTCCTCGCCCAGCCGCCGCGCCAGGTCGTCGGGCGTGCACCCCTCCACGGTGAAGGCGGCGGTGGGCGTCCGCGGCTGGCCGCGCGCCACGCCGTAGAAGCGCACGCCGGGCGTGGCGCGCAGCCCGTCTTCCAGCAGCTGGAAGAGCGGCTGCTCGTGCGCGTCCAGGTGCTCGAACGAGCGGCGGAGCGCGTCGCGGCGGCCGCCCGCGCCCTCGCCCGCGATCGAGGCGATCCAGTCGATGGCCGCGCGGATCCCGGCGATGGCCTCGTGGTTCTGCGTCCCCGTCTCCCAGCGCTCGGGCGCCTCGTCGGAGGCGGGCGGCACCTTGTACGGGTCGAAGCGCTCCAGCAGCTCGCGGCGTCCCCAGAGGATCCCCTGGTGCGGGCCGAAGAACTTGTAGCTGCTGCAGGCCAGGAAGTCGCACCCCATCTCCCGCACGTCGGGCAGCCGGTGCGGCGCGTAGTGCACCGCGTCGACGAAGACGAGCGCGCCCGCCGCGTGCGCCATCTCCGCCACGCGGCGCACGTCGTTGATCGTTCCCACCGCGTTGGACGCGGCGCCGATGGCGACCAGCCGCGTGCGCTCCGACAGCAGCGAGGGGAGCGCGTCGTAGTCCAGCTGCATCCGCTCAACGTCGACCGGCAGCACGCGCACGATCATCCCCGCGTCGGCGGCCATCTTCCGCCACGGGGCCACGTTGGCCTGGTGGTCCAGCTCGGTCACGACCACCTCGTCGCCCGGCCCCCACGCGCGGCCCAGCGAGCGCGAGAGGTGGAAGGTGAGCGTGGTCATGTTGTGCCCGAACACGATCTCGTCCGGCGCGCCGTTCACGAAGTCGGCCGCCGCCCGCCGCGCCTCGAGGATCACGGCGTCGGTCTCCTTGCTGGTGGCGAAGCGGCCGTGCGTGTTGGCGTTGTGCAGCGTCAGGTAGCCGGACACCGCGTCCGCGACCTGCCGCGGCACCTGGCTTCCGCCGGGGCCGTCGAAGAACGCGATCGGGCGGCCGGCGATCCGCCGCTCGAACACGGGAAAGTCGGCGCGGATGCGCTCGGCGAAGGTAGAATCGGACATCGTGCTCCCGCGGGTGTGGGTGAAGAGCGGGGAAGCTGGGCACCCGCGTCTCCACTGATACCGATTTCGAGGATCGGCTGTGCATTTCCTCAGCGAACGTGCGGCACCGGCTATAGATCCTTCGGCCTGCAAATACCTGTGCAGATTCAGCTTGCACTGTGGCCGGCCTCAGGATGACGTCTCCCTAGTCTTGAGC
>NZ_DATIND010000114.1 GCF_035474595.1 Longimicrobium sp. | reverse complement strand
AAGTCGCAGCAACAACTACGGGAAGCCTCGCAAACTGCGCGAGGCTGATCCGCTCATTCTGTGGCATCAGCGCTCACGACCAATCTCCTTTCATCCGCCGTGGTCGCGCGCAGCGCGGTGTCCGACTCAGGATGACGTCGGGCCGGGTGCGGCGCGGTAGGTGGGCCTCCACGACGGGGGTGGGCACCGTCGTGAGACAGTTGGCCGCGCTGGTCGAAGTGCGCGCGAAGCGAATCGTGCCGGAAGCGAGGCGGGCGCCCCGGTGTGATCCGGAGCGCCCGCCTCGTCCCTCAGCCGATCGCCATCATCCGCGATCAGTACGGCTCGTAGCCGTTGCCGCCGCTGGAGCCGACGCCGTAGCCGCGGAAGTAGCGGCCCGGCTCCACCCCGCCCGAGCGGCTGTTGCGGAACAGGCCGTCGCCGCCGTAGCCGCTGCCGCGGCTGTAGTCGCCCCAGTCACCGCCGGCGCCCTGGCCGCCGCCGCCGTACTCGCCCCCGCTCCAGGTGCCGCCCGTCCCGCCGCCCTGCATCCCGCCGCCGCGAGGCATCCCGCCCTGCATCCCGCCTCCCTGCATGCCGCCGCGCGACATGCCGCCCTGCATCCCGCCGCCTGCGGTGTAGCGCTGCACGCGGCCGCGGCTCATCCCGCCCTGCATGCCGCCGCGGTCCATCCCACCCCAGCCGGTGTTGTAGTCGCGGCCGTAGTCCTGGCGGCCCCACCCCGGGCGCCCGCCGGCGTTGTAGCCGCGGTCGTCGTAGTCGGCGTTGTAGTAGCCGCCCGCGCCGCGCACGCTGTCCAGCGTGCTGTGCTGGTTGTTCCAGTTGTTCATCCGGTAGCCGCCGCCGTACCCGCCGCCCCAGTCGGTCTCGCCGCCGCGGTAGCCGCCGTTGTGCCATTCGTCGCGGTGCATGGCGCGCGCGTCGCCGCCGTAGCCGTAGTCGCGGTCGTAGTCGCGCCCGCCGCCGAACCAGCCGCGCACCGTCTCGCCCGCGCGGTCGAACCAGTTGCGCCCGCCGTTGTCGTAGTCGCGTCCGTAGCCTCGCATCTTCCCCTCCTGCTTCGCGGTTCCGTTCTGTCCCGTCCCCCCTGATCGCCCCCACCGGAGCGGGTGGTGGAAGTTTGCAAGTCGCGGGCCGCCAATCTCCCTGAAGTGGTTGCAAAATCGGAAGTTAGACAAAGACCGGACCCCAACCCTCCCCAGCGGGACGGCGCTTCGCGCGGGGAGCCCTCGATCCCCCTTGGCCCGCTTCTCCCGGCAGTCACGGACTCGACGGAGACGGCGGCGCGCCACGAGGCCGCGGCCGCAGTCCCGCAGGGACTTCGTGCTGTTGTTGCCGGCGAATTCCATTCGCCGGGCACCCGCCCGGGCAAACCCGCCGCGGCCGCCGACGAAGTGAGTGCGGCTCAGTCACTTGCGCGCGTTGACGGGCTCCGGTGCGCGCCCGTATGCTTGGGAGCGCGGGCCGCTCCCGCCCTCTTCCTCATCCTTTCCCCATCCACGCTGCCGGATGCCGCTCACCGCCGCACAGCACGCCGCGCTCCAGGCGCTCTGCCGCCGCATGGTGCCGCTCCCGGACGCGCCGGACCCGTCGGCCGTGGAGCTCGCGCGCGACGTCGAGGCGCGGCTGGCGGGGATCGATCCCGCGCAGGCGGCACTGGTGGCGCGGCTGCTCACCGTCGTCGACCACCCCGTCACCGCGGCGGTCACCCGCGGCGTTTCCGTGCGCTTCAGCCGCATGCCGGCAAGCCGGCAGGACGCGTGGCTCGCGGGGTGGGAAACGAGCCGCATCCCCGTGCGGCGCACCATCTTCCAGGCGCTGCGGCGGCTCATCCTCTCCACCTTCTACGCCCGCCCGGAGTCGTACGGCGACATCGGCTACGCGGGCCCGCTGCACGAGCGCGCCCCCGCTGTCCCGTGGGAGGGACCCGCACCGGGGACGTCGACGGATGACGAGCCGGTCGCGCGCGAGCCGACGCCCGAGCGGCGCCTCATCTCCATCGCCCCGCCGGGGCTGGACGTGATGGACGAGCCGTGGCTGCGGCAGGTGACGGAGGGCGCGGGGATGGGCGCGGAGACGCGCGTCCGCGCGGACGTCTGCGTGGTGGGCACGGGCGCGGGCGGGGCCGTCGCCGCGGCGAGGCTGGCGGAGGCGGGGTTCGACGTCGTCATCGTGGAGGAGGGAGGCTGGCTGCGCGGCCGGGACTTCACCGAGCGGGAAGCGGGGATGACGGAGGCGCTGTACGCGGAGAAGGGCGGCCGCGCGACCGACGACCTTTCCATCCCCATGCTGCAGGGGCGGTGCGTGGGCGGCAGCACCACGGTGAACTGGATGATCATGCTGCGCCCCCGCGGCGCCGTGCTGGACGAGTGGGCGGCGGAGCACGGCACGGTGGGGATGCGGGCGGCGGACCTCGCGCCGGTGTTCGAGCGCATCGAGGCGGAGACGCACACGCGGACCATGCCCGAGGACGCGCACAATCCCCCCAACCGCGCGCTGCTGAAAGGCGCCCGCGCGCTGGGGTGGAGCGCGGGGCCGGCGCGGATCAACGCGAAAGGGTGCGTCCGCTCCGGCTTCTGCGGCATCGGGTGCCGCTACGACGCCAAGCAGGGCACCGCCGCCGTGCACATCCCCATGGCGCTGGCGGCGGGCGCGCGGCTCCTGACCGACGTGCGCGTGGAGCGCGTGGAGGTGGCCGAGCGCGGCGGGCGGGCGCCGCTGAAGCGCGTGCACGGCACGGTGCTGGAGCGCGCCACCGGCCTCCCGCGTGGCCGCGTCACCGTCGAGGCGCCGGTGGTGGTCCTCGCGGGCGGCGCGGTGGGAACGCCGGCGATCCTGCAGCGCTCCGGGATGGGCGGCGGCGGCGTGGGGCGCTTCCTCCGCCTCCATCCCACCACCCTCGTCTCCGGCTTCTACGAGCGGGAGATGTACGGCGGCGCGGGCGTGCCGCTCTCGTCCATCTGCGACGAGTTCGCGCACCCGGCGGAGGGCGGCTACGGCTTCTGGGTCGAGTGTCCGCCCATCTACCCGGCCCTTTCCGCCGCCGTCCTCCCCGGCTTCGGCGCGCGCCACCGCGCGGTGATGCGCGACGCGACGCGGATGGCGCCGTTCATCGTCCTGGTGCGCGACGGCGCGGACCGGCGCGCGTCCAACGGCGGCGTCACCGTGGACCGGCGCGGGCGCGTCCACCTCCGCTACGCGCTGGGCGCGGCGGAGAAGACGCGGTTGCGCGAGGGGATCAAGGCCGCCGCGCGCATCCACTTCGCCGCGGGCGCGCGGGAGGCGCTGACGCTGCACGCCGTGGAGACGCGGATGCGCTCGGCGGACGAGATCGGCATCGTCGACAGGCGCGCGTTCGGCCCCAACCAGGTGGGGGTGATGTCGGCGCACGTGAACGGCACCTGCCGCCTGGGGACCGATCCGGCGACCAGCGGATGCACGCCGGACGGCGAGCGGCACGGTGTCCCCGGCCTGTACGTGGCCGACGGCTCGCTCCTGCCGACCGCGCCCGGGGTGAACCCGCAGGAGACGATCATGGCGCTGGCGACGGTGGTCGCGGAGCGCATCGCCGCGCGGCACGCCCCGTCGCGCGCGGAAAGCGCGGGCGCGCAATTTCGTTCTCGAAGCTGTTCACTCACACATCCTGACCTATGATCGGCACAATCCGCGATCCACGTGCTCGCTCTGCTGTCGCAGACGCGTTCGGACTGGCTTCGCAGTCTCTCCGAGAGCGCGGCAACCGTTCGATGGCACGTGTAAGCCGAGGCGAGCGGGCATTCGCCGAACCAGGTTTTACAGAAGTCCTGTTAGATGAGTTGGAGCTAGCTGTTCGCGTAAGACTCGATGAGATCGAAGTACCAAGCCTGAGAATAACGACAACGGGGTTCAACCTCCCCGTCGCAGACGAGACGCGATATGGCGCGGATCTCGGGATGCGTGTCGATATCTTGACCCCCGGATATTTCACAAGCAAAGCCCTGCTTTTCCAATGCAAGCGCATGTACCCCCCGCTCCAACAGCCGCGGTTTGATGAAATCCCCGGCAGAGGCGAACGCCAAGCGAGAGATATGCTTGCGATTACACCAGCATCGTTCTTCTTACTTTTCAACTTCGGCGAGCAGCAGTCGTTGGCGGACCTTGCATGGGGCGACTTTCAGCGAAGCGCAGAATGGTTTTGGGGAAGGCCTTGGCACGACTTTGAGATCGGGGGTGCTGCATTCGACCTTGGAGTCGCTATCGTTCCCGCAGCAAGGATTCTCGGTCTTTCCGAGGGCGCCTCAATGACCAATGGAAAATTCCCGACCGAAGCAGCCACCATTCTCGCTGGAGCATCCCCGCTCGGCGTGTTCATGGCCGATCTCGTTTGCTCATGCTTAGTGGGCGACACCAGACCAATGGTACGGCAGCTTGTTACCGCTCCGGCGCAGCATGCCATCAACGAAGGTGCTTCCGGCAGGTTCTTCGATTACCATGTAAACCGATACCTACACATCACCGTGACCACGGAAGAAGAGGTGTTCTAACACCCGTTCTGACGTAGGCTGGATAGCTCGTTCCAGGGTTCTGAGATAGGCACCTTGGCGTCAGCCCTGCTTCGTGCAGAGCAGCCAGTCGCCCATGCGCCAGGCGCCGTCGCGGTTCACCTCCCAGGTCACGCGCAGGGTGGCGGCGCTCTCGGCGCGGTAGGTGAAGCGCTCGCGGCCGCGCGGCGGGGCCATGAGCTGCGCGGTCTCGAACGCCACGGCGCGGTCCTTCCACCCCTCCGCGGCGGTGAACAGCCGCACGCCGCCGCCGATGTCGAACATCAGCGACACCATCGTTCCCGTGGCGGGGTCGGTGCCCCAGTGCGAGATGGCCTGGTAGCGCCCGGGCGCGCGGTCGGTGTGGCGGAACTCCAGCCATTTGCCGTCCAGCTGCGGCGTGAACGCCAGGTCCGCCTCGAGCTTGCGGCCGCTGGCGAACTCGCCGGCGCACCCCCAGCGCCCGGACAGGAAGGCGAACATCTCCGCGCTGCCCGGCGCGGGCTGCGGCTGGGTCTGGGCGGCAAGCGGAAGGGCGGCCGCGAGCAGGGCGGCGGCCAGCAGCGGCGTGCGAAGGCGCATGGGCGTCCGTCGTTGGGGGGATGCGTTCATCGGCGGGCGACGCGACGGCGTGATCGTCGCGGCCCCGGAAACAATCTGGCGGAGAGTACCCGCGTGATCCAGATGCAGACCCCCGCCGCCGCGGCACCCGCCGCGCCGGACGCGAACGAGCAGGTGGCCGCCGCCGTGGCGCGGGCGCGGGCGGCGCAGGCGGCGTGGGGCGCGCTCACCGTGCGGCAGCGCGCGCGGAAGATGCGCGCGCTGCGCGGCCTGCTGATCCGGCGCATGGACCACGTCATCGCCGTCATCCGCGAGGAAACGGGGAAACCCGCGGTCGAGGCGCTGGGCCACGAGGTGATGATCGTGGCCGGCCTCATCAAGGCGTACGAGAAGCGCGCCCCCCGCGTCCTCCGCCCGAAGCGCGTGGGGACGGGGATCCTGGTGAACAAGGGGGGGACGAAGATCTACCAGCCGTTCGGCGTGGTGGGGGTCATCTCCCCCTGGAACTTCCCCTTCTCCATGCCGGGGATCCCGACCGTGGCCGCGCTCTTCGCGGGGAACGCGGTCGTCATCAAGCCGTCCGAGGTCACGCCGCGCACCGGGGCGCTGCTGGCGGAGCTCGCGCGCGAGGCCATCCCCGGCCACCCGGACCTCGTGCAGGTCGTCCACGGCGCGGGGGATGCGGGCGCCGCGCTGGTGCGGAGCGGCGTGGGGAAGATCGCCTTCATCGGCTCGCCGGGAACGGGGCGAAAGATCCTGGCCGGCGCGGCGGAGACGCTCACGCCGGTGGTGATGGAGCTGGGCGCGAACGACGTCTCCATCGTGTGCGAGGACGCGGACCTGGAGCGCGCGGCGGCGGGAGTCGTCTGGGGCGCCATCTCCAACGCCGGGCAGGTGTGCATGTCGGTCGAGCGGGCGCTGGTGCCGGAGCGCGTCTACGACCGCTTCGCCGCCGCGGTGCGGCGCGAGATGGAGGCGCTGCGCGTGGGCGGCGGCGACGAGGAGTACGACGTGGGGCGCCTCATCTTCCCCCCGCAGCAGGCCATCATCCAGGGCACCGTGGACGACGCGGTGGCGCAGGGCGCGCGGGTGGTCCTGGGCGGCAGGGCGGTGAGCGGAGACGGCCTCGTCTACGCCCCCACGCTCATCCTGGATGCCACGCCGGAGATGGCGCTGAACACGCACGAAACCTTCGGCCCCGTGCTCCCGCTGGTGCGCGTGAAGGACGAGGAAGAGGCGGTGCGCATCGCCAACTCCGGCCGCTACGGGCTGAACGCCAGCGTGTGGACGCGCAGCCGGCGGAAAGGGCGGAAGATGGCCGAGCGGCTGCACGCCGGGATGGTGATGGTGAACGACGTGCTGATCAACTTCGGCATCCCCGAGCTGCCGTATGGCGGGGTGAAGGAGAGCGGCTTCGGGCGGATGATGGGCGACGAGGGGCTGCTGGAGTTCAGCCAGGTGAAGGCGATCGCCGACACCCGCGTCGCCCTCCGCCGCGAGCTCTTCTGGTTCCCCTACCGCCCCAAACAGCTCGCGCTGCTGAAGCGCCTCGCGCGCACGGTGTACGGGACGCGGGGGTGAGATCGCTGAGGGTGCTTGATCGGCTCGGTGGCGTTTCGACCGGCACCGCGCCCTCTCCGGCCGGCCTAGGCCGTCCACCTCTCCCGTACCGGGAGAGGTAGCCATCCCGCATCACCGGCACACCGAAGCTCTTGTGCTATCATAGGTTGCAGGCCCCGCCGATGCTGGCCAGCCCCCTCGCCCGGAACGGGAGAGGGCGAGCGCTCCAAGGCGCGGGGAGAGGGCGCGAGGCGGCGGACGCGCGCCGGCGGTTCGGCTGCACCACAACCAACCCGACACTGAGGACTGGAGATGGAAATCACCTCGATCGAGCCGTTCCTGTCGTACTGGGAGGGGTTCCGCGGGCGGACGCGGCGGGTGATGATGTGCATCCCGCCGGAGCGGCTGGAATGGACGCACCGCGAGGGCGCGTGGACGTTCGGCGACCTGGTGCGCCACCTGGCGGCCATCGAGCGGTGGATGTTCGCCGAGAACGCGGCCGGGCGCCCCAGCCGCTACCCCGGCCACGGCCGCGACCTGGCCGACGGCTGGGACGCCACGATCGCCTACCTGGACGCCATGCACGCCGAGGCGATGGACATCCTCCGCGCGCTGACGCCCGACGACCTGCGCCGCCCGGCCGTGACGCCCGCCGGCGCGTCGATGCCCGCGTGGAAGTGGTTGCGGGCGATGGTGGAGCACGAGGCGCATCACCGCGGGCAGATCTACCTGATGCTGGGAATGATCGGCATCCCCACGCCCCCGATCTTCGGGCTAACCAGCGAGGAGGTGCGCGACCGCAGCGTGCCGCTCGAGCAGACGGCGTAGGGCCTATCTTCGCGAATCTCCAATCGAACAGCCCCTCTCCCGGCGCGCGGGAGAGGGGCTGTGTGTGTTCGGGTGATCGAGCGCGTCCGCGACGGACGTGCGGAACGGGCTATGGATCCTTCGGCCTGCAAGCAGTTGTGGGGGACTACGTTGCAACGTGGCCGGCCTCAGGATGACGTCAGCGAGGTGCCCGCCCCTGTCCCCTGTCCCCCGTCCCCTGTCCTCTGTCCCCTGAATCAGCGCTCCGGCTGGCGGTAGGCGGACCAGACGAACAGCGCGACCGCGACCGCCAGCCACAGCCACACCGCCGTCATCCACACCGAGGCGACCGGCTCGTGGGAGTACCAGCTGTACCACCGGCCGTCGATCTCGCCCGCGCGCTGATGCAGCACCGGCGAGAGGCCGGAGAGAACCGTCGTCAGCCCGTACTTCCCGGTGAGCACCACGTCGACCGCGGAGAGAGGCGGGATCGGGGCATGGCGCGGCGAGAGCGCGTCCAGGAAGGCGTAGCCCACCGCCGCGCCGGCCAGCCAGCGCCACGGATGCGCGGCGCGGAGCGCGAGCGCGCTCCCGAGCAGGTACAGCACCACCGCGCCCGCGAGCGGGGCCATCCAGCGGAACACCTGCACATCGGCTGCGTAGCCGCCGGTGACCAGCATCATGGCGCCCAGCCAGCCGATGTACGCGCCGATGGCCGCGAACAGCCACACCAGCCCGGCCAGCGTGCGGGTGACGGCGTGGGCGCCGTGGTCCACCGGCATGGCGTGGTGGTAGGCGCGCCGGCCGGGGCCCTCGCCCTTCCACATCGCCATGGGCAGGAGCAGCGCCACGAACGCGGCGGGGACCAGGATTCCCGGCGAGACCTCGAGCGAGGAGAAGTGGTGGTGCATCCGGTCCCAGAGCATGACCGTGCTCACCAGCGCCAGGACGCCCGTGCAGGCCAGCGCCTCGCGCCGCACCGACAGCCCCACCGCGCGGAACTGCTCGCGCGCCACGGCGGCGCGGCGGGGGAGCGGCGGCATCGCCACCGCGTTCATCGGGCTCTCCATCCGGAGGGAGATCTCGGTCACGTTCATGCCTCCGGCTGGCGGTAGGCGGCCCAGAAGAAGAGGGTGATGGCGATCGCAATCCACAGCCACGCCGAAACCATCCACACTCCCGCGTTGGGGACGCGGGTGGCATAGTTGACCTCGCCGTACAGGTCGTTCCACTTGTGCACGTGCACCGGCGCGCTGCCGGAGAGCAGCGTGTACAGCCCGTAGCGCCCGCTCAGCACCCGGTCGGCCGCGCGGAACAGCGGCATGTCGCCGCCCGGGCCGGCGAGCGCGCGCAGAAAGGTGTGCCCCACCACCGCCCCGCCGATCCACCGCCACGGGTGCACCGCGCGGAGCGCCAGCGCCGTGCCCAGCAGGTACAGCGCGACGGCGCCCACCACGGGCCCGGCCCAACGGAACCACGGCTCGGAATCCACCCACCCGCCGGTGCCGGCGGCGACCAGCGCCATCCAGCCGAAGTACGCGCCGGCCGCGCCGAGCATCCACACCAGCCCGGCCAGGCCGCGCGCCACCGCGTGCGCGCCGATCTCCACCGGCATGGCGTGATGGTACGAACGGCTGGCCGGCCCCTCGCCCTTCCACACCGCCATCGGCAGCAGCAGTGCCAGCAGGGCGATGGGGATGCCCATCTCCGGCGCCAGGTCCAGCGCGCCTTCGCCCCGGAGCTGGGCCCAGACGATGAGGATGCTGGCCAGCGCCAGCACGCCGGCGGCCACGGTGGCCTCGCGGCGCAGCGCCAGCCCCACGCCGCGGAGCTGCTCGCGCGCCACGTCGGCGCGGCGGGGAAGGCGGTGTACGGCGGAGATCTCCATCGGCCTACTCCTTTCGGCTCAGCAGGGCCACGGCGGCGTCTTCCAGCGTGAGCGGCGCGGCGTCGCGCAGGGTGGCGCCGCTCTCGGCCAGCTGCTGCGCCACCTCGCGCTCCTCGCCCCAGATGCTCCACTGGATCTCGCGCCCCACGCCGCCGCGCTTCACCACGGTGCCGTTCAGCGCGGGGGCGCCCGTCCACCCGGCGGGGATGTCGGCGCGGTAGCGGCGGAGCATGCGGTGCAGCACCTCGCGCGGGAGCTGCGCCGTCAGCCGCCCGTCGCGCATCACCCCCAGGTGGTCGGCCAGCCGGTCGACCTCGTGCACCAGATGGGTGGAGATGAACACGGTGCACCCGGTCTCGGCCACGTGCTCGGCCAGCATCCCCAGCGTCTCGTCGCGCATCACCGGGTCCAGCCCGTCGGTGGGCTCGTCCAGCAGCAGCAGCGGGGGGCGGTGCGCCAGCGCCATCAGCAGGTGCACGCGCCGGGCTAGGCCCTTGGACAGCTTCGACATCCGCTTCTGCAGCGGGATCTCGAAGGCGTGCACCAGCCGCGTGGCATATTCCCAGTCCCACGCGGGAAAGTAGGCGGCGTGGTGCTCCAGCAGCCGCCCCGCCGTCATGTATCCGTATCCCCAGTCCCCGCGCTCGGGCACGTACCCCACCTGCGCGCGCACCAGCGGCCCCTGTGCGCGCGGGTCCAGCCCCAGCACCTCCGCGCGCCCCGAGTCCGGCGAGAGCAGCCCCAGCAGGAGCCGCATCGTCGTCGTCTTCCCCGCGCCGTTGGGGCCGACCAGGACGTAGACGGCGCCCTCGGGCACCTGCAGGTCCACGCCCAGGAGCGAGAACTCGTGCCCGAACTGCTTGGTCAGCGCATGGGTGGAGACGGCGAACGCGCCGCCGTCCAGGCGCACCGGAAGGGATGCGGTCATCGGGCCGGCGCTCCGGGCTGGACGGGAGATGCGGGAGATTCGAGAAGTGCGGGAGATGCAGGAGATGCCATGACGCGGGGCGATGCCGATGCGCGGATCGCGTCCCCCGGGAGCGCGGGAGATGCGGGAGATGGGGATGCCGCCGCGCGGATGGCCTCCGCCAGCTCCGCCGCGCCGATGCCGTGCCGCCGCGCGTCGCGGAGCGCCCGCTCGGCCACCTGGCGCACGAGCGCGTCGCGGTCCCCCGGCTCCGCCGCGCGGTCGGCGACCACGGGCCCGCGGCCCCAGCGCATGGCGACGAGGCCCTCGCCCTCCAGCGCGCGGTACGCCTCGGCCACGCTGGCGGGGTTCACGCGCAGCTCCGCGGCCATGTGGCGCACGGGCGGAAGCACGTCGCCCGCGGCCAGCGTGCCCAGCACCACGGCGCGGCGCACCTCGTCCACGATCTGCACGTGGATGGGGCGCGGGTCGGCGGTGTCGATGGACAGCTGCATGGGCGCTCCCGTGCGAGTTCCTCCCCCCACACACAATCACCCCGGACCCCGCGGGTCAAGGGACACTTTGTCTCCGCCGGAGCGGTCGAGCCCCGCTGACCCGCTCCCCACCCTTGGACCATCCGCAGCGGAAGATCGTTCCACGAGCGGCTGGTCTCCGCACCGATCGAACGACGGGGAAGGGGGATTTCTGCCGGACGGGCCATCCTGCGGCCGCGAGAAGGGTGGGCGGGGCGGGGATGCACCCTGCCCGCCAGGCCGGCCGCTCCCCCGGCCCCTCCGCCCGCTCCGCGGGGGAGGGGGGAACTCAGCGCAAAGGAGCCTCCGGAGCGCGCCCCGACGCTTGGAGCTGGGCATCGCGACGCACTGCAACCGATGGGTGCACAACCGCTTGCGCGCCGCACGCGAAGTTACCCCCTCCCGTTATCGGGAGGGGGTACGCGGCCCCAGCCGCGGGGGGAGGGCTTCACCGCCCGCGCCTCCCGCCATCGGCCGCGCGGTGATAAGTTGGTGCGCCTCGCGCGCTTCCGATCCGCCCGCGCGCGTGGCCATCCATCGAAAACCCTGATCCCGAACGGCAGAGAATGGCGCTCGACACCAGCAAGTTCATCTACGTCATGAAGGATCTCCGCAAGATCGTTCCGCCTCAGCGGGAGATCCTGAAGGGGATCTGGCTCTCGTTCTATCCCGGCGCCAAGATCGGCGTCGTCGGGCCCAACGGCAGCGGCAAGTCGTCCCTGCTGCGCATCATGGCCGGCGTGGACAAGGACTGGAACGGCGAGGCGTGGGCCGCCGACGGCGTGCGCGTGGGCTACCTGTCGCAGGAGCCGGAGCTCGACGATACGCTGGACGTGCGCGGCAACGTGGAAGAGGGGGTGAAGCCCATCCGCGACCTGCTGCGCCGCTTCGACGAGGTGAACGCCAAGTTCGGCGAGATCGAGACCGACGAGCAGATGAACGCGCTCCTGGCCGAGCAGGCCGACCTGCAGGACCAGATCGAGGCGCACAACGCCTGGGAGCTGGACCGCAAGATCGAGATCGCCATGGACGCGCTCCGTCTTCCCCCCGCCGACGCGCGGGTGGAGAACCTGTCCGGCGGCGAGCGGCGCCGCGTGGCGCTGTGCAAGGTGCTGCTGGAGGAGCCCGACCTGCTCCTGCTGGACGAGCCGACGAACCACCTGGACGCCGAGAGCGTGGCCTGGCTGGAGCAGCACCTGAAGGAGTTCCCGGGGACCATCGTGGCCATCACCCACGACCGCTACTTCCTGGACAACGTGGCCGAGTGGATCCTGGAGCTGGACCGCGGCGAGGGGATTCCCTGGAAGGGGAACTACACCAGCTGGCTTGAGCAGAAGCAGGAGCGGCTGCGGCAGGAAGAGAAGCAGTCGTCGGCGCGCAGCCGCACGCTGGAGCGCGAGCTGGAGTGGGTGCGGATGGCCCCGCGCGCGCGGCAGGCCAAGAGCAAGGCCCGCATCACCGCGTACGAGGACCTGCTGAACGCCGACCAGCGCGAGCAGGTGAGCCGCGCCGAGATCGTCATCCCCGCCGGCCCGCGCCTGGGCGACGAGGTGGTGGTGGCCGAAAAGGTCCAGAAGGCGTACGGCGAGAAGCTGCTCTTCGACGAGCTCACCTTCCGCCTGCCGCGCGGCGGGATCGTGGGCGTCATCGGGCCCAACGGCGCGGGAAAGACCACGCTCTTCCGCATGATCGTGGGGCAGGAGACGCCGGACGGCGGCGCGCTGAAGGTGGGGTCGACGGTGCAGCTGGCCTACGTGGACCAGAGCCGCGACACGCTGAACGCCGAGAACAGCGTGTGGCAGGAGCTTTCCGGCGGCGAGGACACCATCGAGCTGGGGAAGGTGAAGGTGAACAGCCGCGCCTACTGCGGAT
Source organism: Longimicrobium sp. (assembly GCF_035474595.1). Lineage (NCBI taxonomy): Bacteria > Pseudomonadati > Gemmatimonadota > Longimicrobiia > Longimicrobiales > Longimicrobiaceae > Longimicrobium > Longimicrobium sp. The sequence goes on along the minus strand of NZ_DATIND010000114.1, from coordinate 8,530 downwards.
GGTTCAACTTCAAGGGCGCGGACCAGCAGAAGAAGGTGGGCGTGCTCTCCGGCGGCGAGCGCAACCGGGTCCATCTGGCCAAGGTGCTGAAGAGCGGCGGCAACCTGATCCTGCTGGACGAGCCGACCAACGACCTGGACGTGGACACGCTGCGCGCGCTGGAGGAGGCGCTGCTGGACTTTGCCGGGTGCGCGGTGGTGATCAGCCACGACCGCTGGTTCCTGGACCGCATCGCCACGCACATCCTGGCCTTCGAGGGCGAGAGCCAGGTGGTGTGGTTCGAGGGCAACTACCGCGAGTACGAAGCCGACCGCAAGCGCCGCCTGGGCGCCGAGGCCGACCAGCCCCACCGCATCCACTACAAGCGCCTGGTGCGGGCGTAGAAATCTACGTGGGCGTGCTCTGGACCCCCCAGAGCACGCAACCCCCAGTTAGGTAAGTGAATCCGATCGCTTATGCGCACGCAGTCCGAACTACCTAAGGGCACGTTATCTTTACCCGGCTCGAAAGCTGAGGCGATATTCGTCACGGATGAGCAGTTCCAGGAATATTTTGAGAGGTTCATATGGCGGTTCCGGAATGTTATCGAAGAGTATTTTCCATCTTTTGGGGCCTCCATACCGTTCTACGCAAGCTATCCGTACGAAACAATCATCGTCCGAGCAGGTCCTGCAGGTGTGCTGTGCCTCTTTCGTCCCGCACCGACACCTTCCTACACCTTCAAAGACTGGGGTGAGTGGCCGGAAGAAGTCTTGACAGTAGAAGAGATAAAAGAATACTTCGAAGCGCCGTTCTTTCAGTACGATTTCCGCCAGCGAGAGTTCACTCGGTTTGAAGGGGAATCACAGGGTGGGATTGCCGCCGTAACAAACGCGCTGTCTGTCTTCTGGCGTAACATTGACGCGGCTCAATTTGCAAGGCTCTGCCGTGAACTCCTCGGGTGGCAGAAAATGTCAATCCAAGTCGAGTCTACACGGGGTACCAGGGACGCTTCATTCATTCTCGGGAATGTGCGCCTATGGGAGCCCGGACCTCGGTTGAGGGAGGAAAAATGGACATTTCGCATCCAGTATGCCTCCACGCTTTCGGTAAATGACATCCGTGCTGTTGAGGCAGAAGCGGACAGTTACAATGAGGCGAGCATCTATTGCTTGCTTACGAACGCGGATACGACCTCAATTGGCAGGCTAGTATCTCTAAAAAATCCGAAGCTGCGGATATGGGACCAGTCATTCTTGAACAGGGTCATAAATGGTCACCTGGATAGCTTCTCCACCCATTTTGCTCAATACTCTACGGCAGTCAAAGCACTTCGAGACGAATTTGGCTATCGAAAGAGTCCTCGACTCGACGAGATGAAGTTCGAGCTCAAGCGGTGCCCCGCGGGGCAAGCTTATTTTCGAGCGTATGAGGAGCTTGGTACGCGAATCCTGACGTATATTTTCTCTGGTTCACTAGGACGACCTCACATCCAACGGCCCACCACTGATGGTGTGCAGCGGCGAGATGTTGTTTTTCAGAACCTGCAGCGCACACCTTTCTTTGTACGAATCGGTCGGCGTTTTGACGCAGATTTCTTAATTGTCGATTTCAAGAATTATGCAAAGCCACTTGACTCGACTGCCGTAGAAAGCGTGTCGAAATATTCCAACGAAGCGCTAGGCCGCTTTGTTCTCCTTATATCGCGACAGGGCCTCGCGTCTGGCGCGAAAAAAGCCCAGGCAAGAGTCTTCCGAAACCGTCGCACGCTCGTTTTAGTTATCGATGATACGCAACTCTTAGAGATGGTAGAACGCAAGGATCGTGGAGAGGATCCTGCCGATGTTCTCAGTGATCTTCTAGACGAGTTTCTGCTCCAGTTCTGACCTCGGCTTTTCATCCCCACCTGCGCTGCTCCGTGGCGTCGCGGAGAACCTGCACTTCGGCCGCAGCGGAGCGGCTTGGATTCAGCGGCCGCCGCTCACACAGCAGATCCAGCGCCTCAAGGCCACCTTGGGCGCGCGCTCTTGTTGCGCCGCTCGCGGGCGCAGACCGGCCGCGTATGATGCCGTTCAGGAGTGGCGGCTGCTGCAGCGCGCGGTGTTCGTCATCGACGGCGACGGCCGCATCGCGCACGCGGAGTACGTGGCGGACCAGATGGACGAGCCGGACTACGACGCCGCGCTCGCCGCGATCCAGCGGCTGCAGGACGCCGCTCCGGCCGCTGCATCCTGAAAGGATCGGCGCAGAACGCCAGATCCCGATCCATCCCAGCAACCGCCGCGGACGGCGTGCGTCCCGTATTTCTGCCCGTCCCGGCTCGTGTCCGTGCGCGCTGTCGGTGCGGGGTTACGGTGGCCGAAAGCATGCATGTCAGGAACGACTGTTTGCGGCGTTCGGCACACCCGGGCGCCGCGCACGATTATGGGTGCCGCGGATGGGATGCCGCGGCACGAGTCCCCCGAACTTCCGAAGTTGAAGGATCGATGAAGGTCTCCGCCGTCCGAATCCTTGCCGCGCTGGCCGTGGCCGCCGCCGCCGCGCCCGCCGCCGCCCGCGCCCAGACCGACTCCACCGGCGCCGCCCCGGTCGCGGCGCCGGTCGCGTCCGACTCCATCAGCACGCGCCCGCTGGCCGTGGGCGAGACGGTGCGGCTGGTCGCCGCCGACCGTCCGTACGCCGGCAGGCTCACGCGCATCACGCCCGACACGCTGGTGATCGTGGCGCCGAACCGCATCTTCACGCTGCAGCGCGCCGGCGTCACGCAGGCCGAGCGCCTGGTGAACCCGGGGTCGCGCGGCCACGCCATCTTGCGGGGCGCCGGGTACGGCGCGCTGGGCGGCGCGGCGGTGGGGTTCCTGGCCTCGATGGTGTTCACCAAGGATGCCGCCGGCCGCGCGTTCATCACCGCGGACGGGGTGGTCCTGGGCGCGCTCGTGGGCGCGCTCACCGGCCCGCGCTCCAACCACCCGGTGTGGGAGCGCGTGGATCCGTCGTACGGCGCCCAGCCTGTGGCTCTCCCGGCGCCCTGATTGGAACCGAGCGCAAGCACGAGCGGCCGGATGCGAGATGCATCCGGCCGCTCGTGTTTGTCCCAGCGTCCGCGCCTTCGGCCTCAGAGGCGATTGAGAGGAAAACCCGGCGAATCCTGCCCCTCGCACCGGCGGCTGAAGCCGCAGCAACAACTACGGGAAGCCTCGCAAACTGCGCGAGGCTGTTCGGTGCCGCCTCCTTCAATCGTGGTCTCGTCAAGCGCGTGTGCTACGCAGGATGATGTCCGTTTCGACGCCGCAGCGACAATCATTTTGTCGCGGGCGGCTCGGGGACGGCCAGGTTCAACGCGCGGCCGGTCTCCAGCAGCGTCTTCAGGCCGCTGAGGATCATGGGCCATCCCTGGCGGCCGCCCTCCAGCAGCTCCTCGGGGATGGGCGTGGGGTGCGCTTCCTCCATCGTCAGGCGCACCACGTCGCCCAGCGGCTCGATGGTGTAGGTGACGATGGATTCGGGGAGATCGCGCAGCTCCTCGATCCACTCCACGCGCCAGGAGACGGAAAGCACGCGTGGGCGCTCGGCGCGCAGCACCCGGCCGCTGACGTCGGCGCGCCCGTCCGGCATCCACAGCGTCCAGGTGGAGCCTTCCTTCCAGTCCGACTCGATGCGCCGGCCGAAGAAGTAGCGCTCGGTGTGCTCCGGGCTGGTCAGCGCCTCCCACACCCGCTCCGCCGTGGCGGCGATGTAGGTGACGTAGACGGTGCTCTGCGTGGTCATCATCATCCGCCCTCCTCCAGGCTGCGCTTCAGCGCGCGGAGCGCATCCAGCCGGGTGCGCTCGTACTTGCCGATCCAGCGCTCGCTGATCTCGTGGATCGGCACGGGGTTCAGGTAGTGCAGCTTCTCGCGGCCGCGCCGGACCGTGGCGACCAGGTTGGCCGCCTCGAGGATGGCCAGGTGCTTGGAGACGGCCTGCCGCGTCATCTCCATCTCCGCGCAGAGCTGGCCCAGCGTCTGGCCGCTGCGGGCGTGCAGCAGGTCCAGCAGGCGCCTGCGGCCGGGGTCGGCCAGCGCTCGGAAGACGGCGTCCATGTCGGCATCCACATCTCCAATATGCAACCATACAGTTGCATGTCAACTCCCGTGCGCTCTTCCGGCATCCTCTAATCTCACGCGGAGACGCGGAGGTCCATGCCGAGCCACCTCCGCGACTCCGCGTCTCCGCGTGAGATCCAGCGATGGTGGAGGAGACGCCGAGGAAGCCACGGCTGGCGCGCACCCCGATGCGTGCGGTATGATCGTATTCCATCCATCGAAACGATCAACGCAGGGGAGACGGGATGAGCACGCGCGCCACGGCGAACTTCGAGATCACCGGCTGGGAGCAGACCGCGTATGGAGATGAGGGAGGTGGGCCGAAGCTCGCCCGCGCGACCGTGAAGAAGACCTTCCGCGGCGACGTGGAGGGGACGAGCACCGCCGAACTGCTGATGTGCGGCGATGCGAGCGGCGGCGGCGCGGGCTACATCGCGCAGGAGGTGGTGACGGCGACGCTCGGCGGGCGCAGCGGCACGTTCGTGCTGCAGCACGGCGGGGTGCGCGGCGCGGGCGAGGCGTACACCTTCGGCAACGTCGTCCCCGACTCGGCCACGGGCGAGCTGCGCGGCATGACCGGCAAGGCCGAGTACCGCCACGACGAGAACGGCGCCGTCCTCACGCTGGACTACGACTTCGCGGCCACGACCGGCTCGGGCGCGACCGCGGCATCCTGAGTCGTCCCCGCGCTGCGGGCGCCTCGTGAGCACCGATGCCGCGGAATGAGCCGAACAGCCTCGCGCAGTTTGCGAGGCTTCCCATAGTTGTTGCTGCGACTTCAGTCGCCGGTGGCCAGCGGGACGACAGCTCGTCCCGGGAGATGGAATCGCATCTCCCTGCGCTCCATCTCCCGTCGCGGGCAGGAACCCTGTCGCCGTCTCGGCTGTACTGAGCACGAGCCGCCGCGCATCCTTCAGAGGCGCGGCGGCATTCTTCAACCCCGGCCTACGATGATGCATCTCCGTCGTCTTTCCATTCCGGCGCTCGCGCTGGCCCTGGCGCCCGCGTGGGCGCACGCGCAGAGCGCGCCCGCCGACACCGCGTCGGCGGGGCCGCCGCACGACTGGTGGCAGCTGGACCCGGCCACCAACCACGTGAACGGCATCGCCCTGGAGCGCGCCTACGCCGAGCTCCTCCCGGGGAAGACGGCGCGCCCCGTCGTCATCGCCATCATCGACTCCGGCGTCGACATCTCCCACCCGGACCTGGCCGCCAACGTGTGGACCAACCCGCGCGAGATCGCCGGCAACGGCAGGGACGACGACGGCAACGGCTACGTGGACGACGTGCACGGGTGGGACTTCATCGGCGGGCGCGACGGCCGCGACGTGGAGCACGACACCTACGAGTCGGTGCGCATCTACGCCCGGCTGCGCGGCAGGTACGAGAACGCCAACCCCGCCACGCTGGACGCCGCCGGGAAGCGCGAGTACCAGCAGTTCGCCGACGCGCGCCGCAAGCTGGAGAGCGACCGCGCGCGCGCCGCGCAGGAGCTGGCCGCGGCCAAGCAGATCATCCCCCAGCTGCAGCAGCTGGAGGCGGTGCTGCGGCCGGCGCTGAACGGCGACTCGCTGACCGAGGAGAGCGTGCGCCGGCTGCGCTCGGTGCGGCTGGACGTGCAGCAGGCGCGCGAGGCCTGGCTGTCGGCCGCGGCGCAGGGGTACACCGTGGAGTCGCTCACCGAGTACCGGCGCGACCAGGAGAACAAGCTGCAGTTCGGGCTGAACCCCGCGTACAACCCGCGCGCCATCGTGGGCGACGACACCACGAAGATCGTGGAGCGCGGCTACGGAAACAGCGAGGTGACGGGCCCCGACGCCATGCACGGCACGCACGTGGCGGGGATCATCGGCGCGGTGCGCGGCAACGGCGTGGGGGTGAACGGCATCGCCCCCAACGGCGTGCAGATGATGATCCTGCGCGCGGTGCCCGACGGCGACGAGCGCGACAAGGACATCTCCAACGCCATCCGTTACGCGGCCGACAACGGCGCGCGCGTCATCAACATGAGCTTCGGCAAGTCCGACTCGCCGCAGAAGGGCGCGGTGGACGACGCGGTGCGCTACGCCGAGAGCAAGGGCGTGCTGATCGTGCACGCGGCGGGGAACGAGGGCGCCTTCCTGGACAACTCGCCCAGCTACCCCACGCGCACCTTCCTGAGCGGCGGCACGGCGCGCAACTGGATAGAGGTGGGCTCGTCGGCCATCGCGTCCGACAGCCTGGCGGCGGACTTCTCCAACTACAGCCGCACGGGGGTGGATGTGTTCGCGCCGGGCGTGGCCATCTGGTCCACCGTGCCGCACAACCGCTACCAGAACCTGCAGGGCACCAGCATGTCGGCACCCGTGGTCACCGGCGTGGCGGCGCTGCTGCTGTCGTACTACCCCACGCTCACCGCGGCGCAGGTGAAAGACATCATCATCCAGTCGGCCACGCGCTACCCCAACCAGATGGTGATCCGGCCGGGCGAGGGCGGCGGGCGCGTGCCCTTCGAGCAGCTCTCCGTCTCCGGCGGCGTGGTGAACGCGTACAACGCGCTGAAGCTGGCCGCGGAGCGGGTGGGACACTGATTTAAGGGGACGGGGGACAGGGACGGCAGGGAGATGGATGGATGAAGCGAGAGGGGCGGCTCACGCGCGGAGGCCGCCCTTTTCGTCGTCCCGCTTTGTCGCGCGGCGGTGATTCTGTTGGATGCACGGCATGGGAGATGTAAGATGCCGGCGATGCCGCGCGTTCTCTCCACGACGCGCGGTGCGTGTGCGGAAACCGGAACCGAGGAGGGCTGGATGCGCAGGATCGGCGGATTCCTGGCGGTGGGCGCGGTGATGCTGTCGGCATCCAGCTGCGCGCCGATGATGAACGGCCTGAGCTTCAGCCCCGGCTGCTCGGCCATGCAGGCGCGCGCGTACCACACCACCTCGCAGTTCACCTCGCGCCAGCGGGTGAGCGCCATCCAGTCGCGCTACTCCAACACGTCGCGCAACTACGCCGGCCCCATCCGCGGCGCGCAGGGCTGGAATTCGCTGGCCTCCGGCGAGTGCCGCTGACGCTTCGCGGCAGGATGATGGAGACGAGAGGCGGCCCCGCGCGGGCCGCCTCTTCGCGTTCCGGGGATGAGGATTCGCAGCACGCCCGGCCGTCCCTGTCCCCTGCCGTTAATCCCCCGCTAACCAACGCTCCGCCGGCGCCGGGTGTAATTCGTTGTAGCGCAACTGGATAAGCGGTTGCAAATCCACCCGGTGTCCGAGAGGAACTGAACGATGAAGATCCGTACGTTCGCGGCCGCGCTGGCGCTTGCCGGCACGCCCGCCATTGTGGCCGCGCAGCAGACGCAGGCGCCCGCGGCCGGGCAGCACGGCCAGCATCAGCGCGGCGAACGCCAGGGTCGCTGGCAGCAGGGCGGCGCGCGCCGCGGCGGCGTGCAGGGGCTGATCGCGCGGCGCGACCAGCTTCACCTCACCGCCGACCAGGTGTCGCGCCTGCAGTCCATCCAGCAGCGCCTGGAGAGCCAGAACCGCCCGCTGCAGGAGCGCATGCGCGCGCTCTTCCAGCAGGCCGGCCTTCCCGAGTTCCGCGCGCGCCGCGAGCAGGGGCAGCGCCAGGGTGCCCAGGCGCAGGGGCAGCAGCGCCAGCGCGGCCAGCGCCCGCAGCTGACCGAGCAGCAGCGCCAGCAGCTGCAGCGCGTGCGCGAGCAGGCCAAGCCCATCCGCGACCAGCTCCGCCAGAACCAGCAGGCCGCCATGCGCGACGTGCAGGCGGTGCTGACCCCCGCGCAGAAGCAGCAGATGCAGCAGCTCCGCCAGCAGCACCAGCAGCGCCGCGGCCGCGAGGGCCGTCACGGCCGCCGCGCCCAGGGCCAGCACCAGGGCGCCTGAGCCAGGCCGATCCGCAGTAGCGGCCGACGAAACGCGGAGGACGCGGAGAGAAAGATCTCCCCGCGTCCTCCGCGTTTTCGTAGCGATGGGTCGATTCCGACGGACGTCCATGCCGTGTCCGTTGAATCCGCTGCCCAAGCCCAACGGACGTCATCCTGAGTCGGACACCGCGCTGCGCGCGACCACAGAGGATGAAAGTCGGACGTCCATAGGTACACTCTGGACTGACTTTCTATTCAGGCCGGCCAAGCGGAACTCGTCACGGCGATGAAGACGGCAGGCCGAAGGATCCATAGTCGGATCCCACGTGATTCTCGGAATCGCGGGGAGTCGTGCTGCCCGTCCAACACGAAGTCCGTCTTGCGGCGGTGCGTCACCGCATCTGACGTGCTGGATTGCCTGTAGATCCTTCGGCCTGCGAACCCTTATGCAAGGCGGGTTTCGGCGTGGCCGGCCTGAATAGAAAGTTCGCGGCCTGGCCCCCCACCGGCGACTGAAGTCGCAGCAACAACTACGGGAAGCCTCGCAAACTGCGCGAGGCTGATCCGCTCATTCTGTGGCATCAGCGCTCACGACCAATCTCCTTTCATC